>JAITOM010000153.1 GCA_031289975.1 Methanobrevibacter sp.
TTATTTATTTATTTTTAAAAATAATAATTATAATTTTTTTAATTAAAAATTTGACATTTATGATGTAATTTAAAAAATTTCATTACTTACAAACATTATTTCATACACTATAATTAAAACATATTTAAAATTTAAAATTTAAAATTATTAATTTTTATAAAGTAATATTTAAAATTAAATAATTTAATAACTTAATAATAAGTGATATTATGGCATCTAAAGAAGAAATAAAACTTAAAGAAGAAAAATTATTGGAATTAGTTGGAGATTTTTGTGATAAATACCTTGATAAAGAGTATTCTTATCTTACAAAACAGATGGTAAAAAAATTAGGAAGAAAACGAGAAGTTCCTTTTAAAAGAGGAAAATTGGAAATATGGGCTGCAGCTATTATCTATGCGGTTGGACAGATAAACTTTTTATTTGACAAATCATTCCAACCATACAGTAGTGCTGATGAAATATGTAATTATTTCAAAACTAAAAAGAGTACTGTAAGCAATAAAGCAGCAGATATAAGAAAAATACTCAAGTTAAATCATTTTGATAAAGAATTTTCTACAAGATACATGATGGAATCCAATCCATTAAATGATCTTATTGAAGTAAATGGATTCATTGTTCCAAAATCACTACTATAATTAGGATTACAGAAGGAAAAATGCATTGAACCTTCAAATAATCTTTGATAATTAAGTCTAATATAACAATTATTTCATCAAAATTTTTAAATCTTCTATTTCATGGAGGGTGCAAACTTTTATGGATGTTTATTATTTCAGTTTTTCTTTTATATAAAATCCATTTAAAAAAAAGATCCACACAATTTGACATAATCAATTAAAATAAAAGAAACATTAATGATAACAAATTACATCAATGATCAATATTTGTTAAAAATTTAGCATGAGAAAAAAACTTCATACCCTTTAGGGTAGTGAAAGATCCATATTAATTGGACAAAAA
Organism: Methanobrevibacter sp.; assembly: GCA_031289975.1. Taxonomy (GTDB): domain Archaea; phylum Methanobacteriota; class Methanobacteria; order Methanobacteriales; family Methanobacteriaceae; genus Methanovirga. The sequence continues at coordinate 967 of JAITOM010000153.1, forward strand.
ACTTCATACCCTTTAGGGTAGTGAAAGATTCACATTAATTGCTTTCAAGAATATTTAATGATTTTTTAACTCCTGCTTTGACATATCCATTTTCATCATTCAGTAATGATTTAAGTGGTTTTATGGCTTGTTTATCACCAATGCTTCCTAAAGCCCAAGAAGCAGCCCCTCTAATTTTCCAGTCTTCATTATCTAAAAGAGATATTAAAGGTTCTACTGCACTATCCCCCATTTTAATTAATGCGGTTGACGCTTCTCTTCTTACCATCTTATTAGGACTACCTAATGTTGTTATTAATGGGTCAATTGCTTTTTTATCACCAATAGCACCTAATACTTTTGCAGAGGATATTTTAATATCTTTATTTCTATTATTTAATAAAGCATCTATAAGTGCATCTACAGCATCTGTTCCTTTTTCTTCAAGTAAAATTTTTGATTCATCCTGAGTAAATTCATCAGAATTAGCTAAATCATTAATAAGTTCGTCTATACTTTTTGCCATGACAATCTCTCCTTTTGTTCAATGTTTTTTAACAAGTTGTTTTGTTTGCATATATTAAAATGTTAGTATATATTAAAACAACTTTAATATTATTATTAAAAAATCATCATTAATAAACTTTACTATAGTTATGAAATAATGTTTGTATGTAAAGAAAATTAAAGATTTTCTAATTGAACAAGTTCAATAATGAGATTTTTTAAATTACATCATAAACATTAAAATTTTAATTAAAAAATCAGGGGGTCAAAAATCACATGGTAATTTAAATTTTTCCATTGTTTTACTCCAATTTCTCTTTTTAAAGATTCAAATATATTATAACCTTAGAATAAGTCTTTACAAATATTTTTCAAATCTATCGGAAGGATATATCAAAAATCCCCTGACAATTGCAAGTACAAATTTCAACACAACCCAGAGAAAATATTAAATATATGAAGAAATGTAATATAATTTATGACTAAAATAAAAACATTTTCTCCAAATAGTAATTTTGTTGTTGAACTATATAATGCTAAGGGTACACTGTTACCTCTTAGTTATGCGGGAGAAGCTTTAACAGAGTTGTTGAACTATATAATGCTAATGGTACTGAAAGAGTTGTTATCAAAAAGAACAAATTATACTTGAGTAACATTTTCACACCTGATTTCCATCATAAAATCGAAAAATGGCTGGAAAAAAATTCAGATATATTTATGTTGATCCTGCACCTAAATGTGAGTATTGTGGGGATGAAAAATTTGACAAAAAGAATTTAGAACCACGAAATCTCAATAAAAACCATTTAGTTGATGTTACAACTTATGTTTGTGATCATTTTGGAAAAACTCATCGTACAAGCTTGAAGTTATTCATAGATAAGTATGATACTTATACAAAAGATGTTAAGGGACTTGCTATCCAAGTAAATTATTTGAGGAATATGTCCTTAATAAACATAAGTTTGATAAATGGGTGTGTTAATGGTTCTAAACCCTGCAGAGGAACCATTTTAAATAGTTTAAGAAAGTATTATCAGAGATGTAAGTTTAAATATAAGTGTATGAAAAAATTGTCAGGTAATTATGGGTATGATGAGCAGTATATTAAAATCGCTGGTCAGAAATTCTATATTCTTGCTTTATTTGATATAGAACTCAATATTTCAGTGGATTATAGGATTGTGGGTGATTTAAAGAATAATACTGTGAAAAATTTCATTGCTAATGCAACTAAAGACTATAAAAACTTAGCAATAACAACAGATGCTCGTCCAATGTATAGAGATATTGTAGAAAGCTTAGGAGATAGGTAATCTTTATATATTCCATTTAATCAAAGATTTAAATGAAATTGTTTATAAAAAGATGAAAAATAAAAAATTAGATCCTAAGATAAAAGAACAATATGAAGATGAACAGCAAGCCATAATGGATGTTCTTTATCAGAGAGAGTATAAAAAAGCTAAAAATAAATTTTAAGAATTATTAAATCGTTTAGATGAGATTCCAGATGAATTGAAAGATTTTATTCTTAATAAATTTAAACCTAATTTTGATGGTTATATGCAACATACTCAACATGATTTTTTACCAGCGACTAACATTACGATGGAAAATTATTTTGGTGTGAGTTTTCCAAGACATTTGAAAAAGATTTATAAAACTGAGTCGGGTGTGACAATGTATTTAGATTTTAAGAGAGAAATGGGAGGAAAATCATGGAAAAATTTAAATTACCATGTGATTTTTGACACCCCCAAATTTCCGAATTATTAGACAACCTCTATATATTAATATCATGAAATTTATAAATTATATAAGATGATAATGGATGGTTTATATGAAAAAATTACCTAAAGGAATATCAACTTTCTCAGAAATAATTGAAAATAATTATATTTATGTGGATAAAACAGAATATATTTATAAAATGTTTAGTACTGGAAAATTATATTTTCTTTCAAGACCAAGACGATTTGGGAAATCTCTTCTTATATCTACATTAGAAGAGTTATTTAAAGGAAATAAGAAACTATTTAAAGGACTTTACATATATGATAAATGGGATTGGGATAAAAATTATCCTATTATAAGGTTAGATTTTGGAAATTTATCTCATAAAAATCCAGAACAATTGGAAAAATCGTTTAAAGATTTTATAAATAAAAAAGCAAGAGAAAATTCACTTGAGATTATAAGTAAAACCTTGACTTCGATGTTTGCTGAGTTAATTGAAGAAATTTACAAGAAATTTGATAGTAAAGTTGTAGTTTTAATTGATGAATATGATAAGGCTATTAGCAGTCATCTTGATGATATGGAAATAGCTAAAAATAATCGTGACACATTAAGAGAATTTTATCAGGTTTTAAAAGGAAGCGACCAATATTTAGAATTTCTTTTCATAACTGGGATTACTAAATTCGCTAAAACATCTATTTTCTCTGACTTAAATAATATAGATGATCTTACAATTCATCCAAGGTATTCAAAAATATGTGGATATACACAAGAGGAATTAGAATATTATTTTAAAGAATATATTTTAAAAATTAGTGAATTAAATAGTGAGAATAGAGAAGAATTAATTAATTCAATTAAAAATTGGTATGATGGCTATTCATGGGATGGGGCAAATTTTTTATATAATCCATATTCAATATTGAAATTTTTGGATACAGGAAAACTTGCTAACTATTGGGCTGATAGTGGAACTCCTAAATTATTAGTAGATTTAATAAAAAAAGGTAATTTAGATACAGAAGTTTTAATAAGAAGGAAATCAGAGTTTTCTGGAACATTTCCAAATTTTGAACTTGAAAATTTAGATTTCGCAACAATATTGTTACAAACAGGATATTTTACAATAAAAAATGAAAAAATTACTCCTTATAAACCTTCGCTTTACACTACAGCTATTCCTAATAAAGAGGTTGAAGAATCTTTATTCAGTTATATTCTTGGAACTTATACTAATTATAGTGCTGAAAAAATAGAACCAATGACTAAAAAAATGTTAAAACATATAATACAATGTGATGAAGCTAATCTTCAAAAATCTTTTGAAATACTGTTATATAAGATACCTAACATACTTTACGGTGAAATTAAACAAGAATTAGAAGCATATTATAAAATCCTTGCTATATCATGGATACAGTTACTTGGTTTTGATATTGAAGGAGAAATAATGAGCATTAAAGGAAGATTAGATGCCATATTAAAACATGAAGACTTAATACTAATTATTGAATTTAAGTTTAGTGAGAAAAAATCATTTGATTCAATGTTGAATGAAGCAAATAATCAAATTTTAGATAAAAAATATTATAAACCCTATCAAGACAAAAATGTCTTAATATTAACTGTAGCATTTAAACCAAGAGATGTTAAATGTCAAATAAAAACACTATATGAATTATTAAATGATTATAAGTAACTAAGGTTTTTTCATGCCAAAGAGAAATTACTATCTATTATCTAATGGAATATTAAAGAAAAGAAAACACAATTTATTTGGCACTGTAAAATTAGCATGGATTTTTACAATTGAAAAATTAAAAACATGTGCTAAAAGTTTAATTACATGTATATGTACTAAATTTTTTCTGCTAAAAACCCAAATTCCAGATTGTGG
>JAITOM010000214.1 GCA_031289975.1 Methanobrevibacter sp.
CCCCCCCCCCCCCCCCCCCCCCCCCCCCCCCCCCCCCCCCCCCCGTCTATTAATCATATTATATCAATACTCTATTTTCTTTTCCAATTATTCTTAATTCTTATTTATTTAAATAGAAAAGAATTAATTAATTTTTATTTTGTATTGTAAATCATATAAACCGCTACCTTTATATATGAGTTAATACCATAAATGTAAATAAGAAATTTGACTTATAGTGGTTTTAATAAAGTTATTAAATAATGAATTCCTTGGAATAGACTTCACTGATGGTACACCAGCCGCTTTAGAAGTAACTATATTGTATATAAAAAACTATAATGGTGGAGATATTTATGTTAACTTTTGGGATAGAGGAACTTGGAGATACCCGCACATAGATGTCATTTATAATGGTCAATATAAAGATGGTGGACAAGGTCATGATGTTACCTTTGAATAATTATTAAACCATTTTTATTTTTTATTTAATTATATTCCTAAAATGGACGGGAATTAAAATAATGAACCCATCACATACATTTAATTTAAAATTTAATTCAAATAAAGGAGAAATAAAACTATGAAATTGAAAATTTTTAGTTTAATTATAATAGCTATTTTAGCTGTTAGTGCAATTGGTAGTGTTAGTGCTGGTATATTAGCTTTAAATTATCCAAGCAGTAAACCATCCCCTGATTATAGATGGAGTGGGGATGCGGTAGATGTTGATGAATATATTGGTGATAACCTTCATGATAATTGTATTATTTTGGCTACGAATGCAAAAAAGGGTTTTTATAAAGAATACCAACTTACTGCAATTAATCAAAAAATCACAATTATATTCTATGATGATACACTTTATTCCCATTATTGTAAGACTACATTAACAATCAAAAATTATAATGGTAACCCTATTTGGGTTAATTTCTGGGATAGAGGTGCTTGGAGAGATCCACATATAGATGTCGCTTATACTGGTCAACATAAAGATGGTGGAAATGGTGATGATATTACCTTTGAATAATTATTAAATCATTATTATTTTTTTTATTTAATTATATTCCTAAAATGGACGGGAATTAAAATAATGAACCCATCACATACATTTAATTTAAAATTTAATTCAAATAAAGGAGAAATAAAAACTATGAAAATGAAAATATTTAGTTTAATTATAATAGCTATTTTAGCTGTTAGTGCAATTGGTTCTATTTCAGCTATTTCAGCTATTAGTGCAAATGATTCTATTTCAGCTAATGGTATATTCCTAAAATTAGTAGAAAATAATAATGCAGCAGATCATGTACATAGTGCTATTAGACAATCATTAGAATTAAATAATGATAGTCATACAGATAGTGAATTACAAAGTTTTAAATAAAAGAATTTTTAATAAATCAAAAACAATGGAGGTGATCTGTATGAATCCTGTAGTGATTGAAGTACAATTTTGCTCAACAACGAGTGTCTACTCATGGTAGAACACCAACAGTATGAGTCCTGTAGTGACTGAAGTACAAACTTGTGCACCACATGGTGCTACTACATCTGAAATTCCTAATGATGGACGGGAATTAAAATAATGAACCCATCACATACATTTAATTTAAAATTTAATTCAAATAAAGGAGAAATAAAACTATGAAGTTGAAAATTTTTAGTTTAATTATAATAGCTATTTTAGCTATTAGTGCAATTGGTAGTGTTAGTGCTAGTACATTAACTTTAAATTATCCAAATAGTAAACCATCCCCTAATGGTTATAGATGGACTGGAGATAGTGTACTGGTTGATGATGTTAAAACTCAAGTTGATAGCCAGGTTATTGCTAATACACATGGTACTAGAAAGAAAGGGTTTTATAAACAATATGATTTATCTAATTATGCTAAAGATCCTCTGAGGGGTCATGATATTCAATTATGTTTCACTGATGGTACAGCATTATCCGCACAACCAACTTATTTATATATAAATAATTATAATGGTGGAGATGTTTATGTTAACTTCTGGGATCGAGGAACTTGGAGATACCCACATATAGATGTTACATATAATGGTCAATATAAAGATGGTGGAAATGGTAATAATGTTAAGTTTAGTTAATCATTAACCATCATCATTCTTTTTACATTTTAAAATTCAATAAAAATAAGAGGTTTAAAAACTATGAAAATGAAAATATTAAGTTTAATTATAATAGCTATTTTAGCTATTAGTGCAATTGGCACTGTTAGTGCTGGTACATTAACTTTAAATTATCCTGGTACTAAACCATCCCCTGATTATAGATGGAGTGGTGATACTGTAGATATTTTTGACACTCCTATTGCAGATACTTGGGGTAGTAAATATAAAGGTTTTAATAATCAATATAATTTAGCTGATTTAGATGGTAAAAGTTTCAAAATAGTATTTACAGATGGTACAACAATGTCCATACAAAAAGCTACATTAAAAATAAATAATTATAATGGTGGGGATGTTTATGTTAACTTCTGGGATAGGGGTTATGTTAGAGATCCTCATATAGATGCTACATATAATGGTCAATATAAGAATGGTAAAAATGGTGATGATATTACATTTAATTAATCATTAACCATTTGTAAGGAGAAAAAATCATGAAATTGAAAATTTTTAGTTTAATTATAATAGCTATTTTAGCTGTTAGTGCAATTGGTAGTGTTAGTGCTGATGATGTTTTAAATAGATTAGTTATTCATTACCCAGATCAAAAAAATGCACCTGGTACAAGTGGTTCATGGAGATGGACTGGAGACCCTATAACTATTACTGTTGAATATATAGGAACAGATAGTAAGTATCATAAAATATATGAAAATAAAAACTTCAAGAAAGGTAATATTGCAACAGTTGATTTAGCTGCTTACACCCCATTCATTGACACAGCATATTTATTTATAAGATTTGAAGATAATACATTCGCTTCAACTCAATCATCAACTTTAAGAGTTAATAATTGGAGCCCTTATGTTAGTCTTATTATAAATGCTTGGGATCGTGGAGCTATCAGAAGACCACATTTTGAAGGAACCACAGCACATTATACTTACGCAGAAGAAACCACATTTAATAATGGTGATGGTGGAGAGTATGATTTGGTTATAAAATAATTAAATATTTTATTTTTATTTTTTTAAGGTTAATATAATGAGTTTTGAAGAAGAAGAACATCAAAAAAGTACGGGTAACCCAGATCCTGAAATTAATTCTCGTACAGCTACTGATGAAATACGAACTAAATTCCCTCAAATAGGGGAAATGTCCTATTAAAGTCCGATT
>JAITOM010000229.1 GCA_031289975.1 Methanobrevibacter sp.
TATTAAAATATATTTATTCAAAATTATTTATATTAATTAAAATAAATTTATATTATTTAAAATTTAAAATTATAGATTTTTATAAATTAATATTTGAAATTAAATAATTTAATAAAAAAATTATCATCCAAAATTTAAGAACTTTTCCAAAATGACTATAAAAAGAATTATTATTCAAAATTTAAGAACTTTTCCATAATGACTATTAGCTATAATTTATTATAGTCTTTTGTTTTATTATAGTCTTTTGTAAAATTATTTTATTTATATATTAATTTTATAAAATTCAACACTCATGATACTATATCAATGCAAAAGTTTTCTAATAATTAAATTAGTTATGAAATTAAGTATTTACATGAGCGAAGTGTTTATAAACATAATTAACTATTTAATAATTCTTTAATTAAAAATTAATGAAATTTATAAAGTGTACTGAATTAAAAATATTGAAAAGTAAAATATCTACACCAATTCCTCCAAGTATTCCTGTTATTAATCGTAGCATATTATTACTTTCTCTTAATTTAAAAAATTGTGTAACTCCATCAAATATCATAGGTAGTAATAATAAAATAGCTATTAGCTTCGAATAAAAATTGTATTGAAAGTGTAGTAATATTGAAAATATAGGATACAACAATATTGCAAGATAAAATCCCGTACATCTTGCACAAACTGGAAAATAAGAATCTTTTATTTTAATTGTTCTTTTTTTATTCCTATGACATACAAATTTCATTAAATCCATGATCTAATCCTCAAAAATTATTTAGCTATTTATAGATAGTAATATGATTATAATACTCTGTATTTGCAATAATCTAATTCTTAACCAATATCTCTTAACAATATTTCAAATTTCATCTTTTTTATTTATAATTCCCCAATAAATTAAAGCGCCCAACAAATAAATTAAAATATCTAAATAATCACAAACACTTGATGGTTTAATAAATATTGCTAAATATTCCCAAACAATACCTATTACTATGATTATTAAAATAAATAAACTTAACGATTTTATTTCATACTCCAAAAATAAATAAAATACTGAATTAATGTATGCTAAGATTATAATCGCAGCCAATAAATCATTGAAGTATCCATTGAAAAAATATTCAATATTACTAAAATGTATATTCTTGATAAATACAATATTAAAAATAGCTAAAATTATAGAAAATAGGATTATTTTGATATTGAATCTTATAAATGAACTTCTAAATCTTATTTTTAAAATATTCCAATTTAATCTAATACTAACTCTCCACAGACAGATATTTTCTCAATAAAACCATTAAATTAATATTATAACTATTCGGTCATAGACTATAAATAATTTTAAATCAATATTTATAAAATCTATGATTTTATAAGTCAGAAAATTTTTAATTTTCGTTATTTTTTAATAATATTTATTTTTAAAAAAGTTATTTATTAAGAACTTTATCAAAACCATTATATAATAAAAAAAGTAAATATAAAAATTTTTAATTAATTTTATAACCATAATGTTTATTTAAATACATACCTAAAAAATTTCTTTTTACAAATAAAAATAATAATTATTTAAATTTTTCTTACTGGATGTGAAACTATGAATATGGAACAGGGAGATTTTGTAATGCCTGGTGATGTTATTGGAGTTAGTGAACAATTTTTGCCTGGGAATTGGACTTATGAAGATGAAGGACATATTAAAGCAGCAGTCATTGGAAATGTTTCTATTAATCAGCGTAAAATAGCTATTGTTCCAAAAACAACGACTCCTTTACTTTTAAAAGTTGGAGATACTATTGTTGGGCAAATAACTGACATCAAAGGTCAAAGAGCTATGGTTGATATTCAAGCATCAATTGATTCTGGAAGAGAATTAGCATTACCCTATTCTGGTGCAATACATATATCCCAAGTGAAAAATGGCTATTTAGAACTATTAACTGATGCTTTTAGAATTGGAGATATCATTGAAGGAAAAGTAATGAAAATTATGGGTGACAACATAGATATAAATACTGAAGATCCAGAACATGGTGTTTTAAAAGCTATGTGTTCTCGTTGCAGAAAGTTTATGGTTCCAACAGAAGAGGATAATGTTCTTTACTGTGAACCATGCAATAGAAAAGAGAAAAGAAAAATTTCTTTAAATTATGATAATTAAGATTATTAGGGTGAATACAATGGAAGATATTATAGTTAGAAAAGATATTAAGACTGAATTAGAAATAGATGTTCCTGGTGAATCTCATAGTATTTGTAATATTTTAAGAAAGTACTTAATGGAAAATGATGATGTAAAGTATGCTGTGTATTGTATAGATCATCCTCTTATTGGAAATCCAATAATAACAATTAAAGCAAATACTAAAAAATCACCAAAAAAATCTCTTTTAACAGCAGCTAAAAAAGTAAAAGATACGACTAATGAATTTAAGAAATTAATTGAATCAATTAAAGATTAATTTAAATTATTTAACTTATATTTATTTTATTAATATGAATTTTAATTAATTAACCTGTGATAATTTGAATTATAAAAAACAGTCAATTACAACAGATATTTTTATAAGTAATGACAAAAATGAGTTTATTTTAATTAAAAGGAAAAATAGTCCTTATAAAGATCACTGGGCACTACCAGGTGGTTACTTAAATTATGGTGAAACTGTTGAAAATGGAGCGATGCGTGAAGCCAAAGAAGAAACCAATATTGATGTTCAATTAAAAAAATTATTCAATGTTTATTCAAAAATGGATAGAGACCCAAGAGGTCACACAGTAACTATTGTATATTTAGCTAAAGGTGATTTTAAAAATTTAAAAGCAAACGATGATGCAAAGGATGCTAACATTTTTACAAAAAATGATTTATCATCATTAAATTTAGCTTTTGATCATGAAATAATTTTAAATGATATTTTAAAGAAATAAATTTCTATCAAAAAAATTAATATTTGATAATTATAAATTAAATAAATTTAAATATGGGGAAAAATATGGATTTTTGTCCTAAATGTGGAGCAATGATGCTTCCTAATAATGATAAACTAAAGTGCAAGTGTGGATTTGAAAAGAATTTAAGCAATGAAAAAGCTTCACAATATTCCGTATCTGAAAGGATTTCATCAAATAATAATGTTGTAATGCAAGGTGAGGAAATAGCTACTCTTCCAACTACTAACGAAATCTGTTCTAAATGTGGTAACGATAAGGCATTTTGGTGGCTTAAGCAAACTCGTAGTGCTGATGAAGCTGAAACCAGATTTTTAAGATGTACTAAATGTAAACACACTTGGAGAGAATATGATTAATTAAATTATTAAAATGTGGTATTATATGTCGAGTGATAAAAAATCTGCTAATTCAAATAAGGATTTTTCCAAATCTTTGGAATCTGATTCTGATGAAAAAATTTTAAATGAAGCTGATCTTGATAAATATTATAAAGATAAATTGGAAGAGTTTGATGAATCTGATGAAACCCATCATTCAGATGAGAATATAGATATAGAAAGTGGTCATGAAATCTTTATCGCCGAAAAATTAAGTTCATTTTCAAAAAATGATATGGAAAAAAAGTATCCTATTATAGCTATTTTGGGAGTTGTACTTGGATTAATTTTAATTATAATTGCAGTTATCTTATTTTCAAAAATTTCTGAAAAAGTTGTAGACAATGTATCTTCTGAAGAAAGTGGAATATTTGATGTTTTAATAGGATTGGTTGGTTTTATTATTTTAGGATTATCTATTATCCGTTTATTTGCAAAAAATTATTTTTCTGGTTCTATTTTTAAATCTTTAGATGATATTGATTCATTAAAACTTAATGAAAAAAAATTAAATTCCAAATCAAAAAAGAACAAAACAGGAAAAAATGAAGATACGAACAATGATAAAACTTTTTAGATGATGATATTGGGGGATGATTATTAATGCAATATCATCTAATTTTTATGGGATTAAACTGAACATTTGAGCAAACACTTTGATGAAATTTAAAAAGCTTAATTTCACTTAAATCTCTAATAATTATACTTTTTTTATAAACAAAATATTATAAATAAAATAAACATATTATAAATATTATAATATAAAAATTTACTTAATTAATAAACTATCTTATCTTATAATTTAAGATTTTAATATTGATAAAGTTTTTAATAAATAATTTTTTTAAAAATAAATATTATTAAAATATATTTATTTAAAATATATTTATTTAAAATTAGTTATATTAATTAAAATAAATTTATACTAATTAAAATTTAAAATTATAAATTTTTATAAAGTAATATTTAAAATTAAATAATTTAATAAAAAAATTATCATTCAAAATTTAAGAACTTTTCCAAAATGACTTATACCATAAATATTAAATTTTTAATTAAAAAGATTGTAAGTATTATTTTTAAAAATAAAAAGATAAAAATTATTATTTAAAAAATTAACTTAATATTAATTTAAAACTTTTAAACAGGTGAATAAATTCTCCTAAGTTGAAAATAAATTTTTAAAAATAAGATATTTAAAATAAATGATTAATTACAAACATTTTTTACATCACTATATTTAAAATTTAGAATTATAGATTTTTAAAATTTAGAATTATAGATTTTCATAAAGTGATATTTAAAATTAAATAAATTAATAAAAAAAGGTTATCATTTTAAAATTTAAGAACTTTTCCATAATGAATATAGCAAATACCAATAATAATTTATTTTATCAAACTTTTCATTAAACTATAAATAAAGATAATTAAGGTAAAGATAATTAAGGTATTTAAAGGAGGAAAAATTTATGAACAAAGAGAATGGTATTTTAAAAGATAATGAATTTATAAGTCAGGAATTAAAAAATAATTTAGGATTGAATAACTCCCCAATAGCTATTAAACTTGTATTCTACAAGGAAGAAATACCTAAAGAATTTGAAAGAAGAGATAGAAAAGCAAGACATTGTGAAATGGTGAAAGAAGCATCACTTGGTAAAAAGTTCTATGCAATATCTGAAGATCAAAGTTGTAAAGGTGGTTCAGCAGTTTTAGGATTAGATGATATTCCAATAAAAATTGAAACTGGTGAATTTTATTATAAATTAGGTAGATTTAAAACTGTAGGTTCTGGAAAAAGAACTATGGATAGAGTACCTAAAATTGACTCTAAAATCTTTGCAATATTATACTCTCCACTCGAATTAGCAAATTTCCAAGCAGATATAATCATCATGATTACTAACCCAAAACAAGCCATGTTAGTTTCTCAAGCTATTGTTTATACTTTAGGCGGTAGGATTGAAGCTAATTTTGCAGGAATTCAGTCTGTTTGTGGTGATGCAGTGGCAGGACCATATACAACAAAAAATCCTAATATTACTTTGGCATGTTCTGGTTCAAGAAAATTTGCAGAGTTTAATGATAGTGAATTAATTATAGGTTTAAATGGTGAAAATATTGGTTGTAATGTTACAGCTTTAAATCTAATGAAAAAAGATTAAATAAATAATATAATAAATAACTTATATCATGCTTTAAAAGTTAATCATGTTTTAAAAATTATATATTTTGGGAAAAATTATATATTTTAGGAATCTTAATTAAAGATAATCATGATTTTATGGATAATGTAAATCCATATAAAAATATATTGTAGGTGAAAAGTATGGGAATAGAAGATTTATTTAAGTTTAAAGAAGGAAGAACTACATTTGTTTTTGTTGGTGGAAAAGGAGGAGTTGGAAAAACTTCAATATCTGCAGCAACAGCTATATGGTTAGCTAAACATAATAGGAAAACTTTATTAGTTTCAACAGATCCAGCACATTCACTATCAGACTCACTTGAAACTTACATAGGACCAGACCCCAAGTTAATAATGTCCAACTTATATGCGGTTGAAATTGATCCAGAAGTAGCAATGGCAAGACAACAAGAAGAATTAAAGAATAAGAAATCCATTGTTGATTCACAACAAGCGATGGGATTAGACATGCTTGAAGACCAACTTGATTTAGCATCTTCAGCACCAGGAGCAGATGAGGCTGCAGCATTTGAAATATTCCTTCAAGTAATGACAACAAATGAGTATGATATAGTAGTCTTTGATACTGCACCTACAGGTCATACCTTAAGATTTTTATCTTTCCCAGATTTAATGGAATCATGGGTTGGGAAAATGTTGAAAGTTAAATCTAAATTATCATCAGTAAAAAGTACATTTAAGAATTTAATACCTTTTTCAGATGATGAGGATAAGGAACAATTAGAACTTGAAGAAACAAAAAGAAAAATAGAAGAAGCACGAAAAGTCATGAGTGATCCAGAACAAACCACATTCAAGATGGTTGTAATACCAGAGGAAATGTCTATTTATGAGTCAGAAAGAGGAGTAGAATCATTAAAAAAATATAATATGAATGTAGATAGTGTAATTGTAAATCAAGTAATGCCAGATATTGATAACTGTGATTTTTGTCAATCAAGATATAAAATACAACAAAAACGTATAGGACTAATAAATCAAAAGTTCCATGACCAAGCAATATTCCAAATACCTTTATTTAAAGAGGAAATTAAAGGAATAAACAAATTAGAAGAACTTGGACAAGTTTTATATGAAAATAAGTCAGTTAATCAACTAAAAAAAGATGCCATACTTCTTTAAATATTTTTATTTAGTTGTCAGGAGATTGCGTAAAAATAGCATCTTTTAAAGATTTAAACAGGCGAAAATATGGGAATAGAAGATTTACTTAAATTTAAAGAAGGAAGAACAAGATTTGTTTTTGTTGGTGGGAAAGGAGGAGTTGGAAAAACTTCAATATCTGCAGCAACAGGTATATGGTTAGCTAAACATAATAGGAAAACTTTATTAATTTCAACAGATCCAACACATTCACTATCCGACTCACTTGAAACTTGCATAGGATCAAAGCCAACATTCATAATGTCCAATTTAGATGCACTTGAAATTGATCCAGATGTAACAGTTCCAAAACAAGAAGAAAAATTAAAGAATAAGAAATCTGATGATTCACAACAAGCAATGGGATCGGATATGGTTGAAAATCAACTTGACTTAGCATCTTCAGCACCAGGATCAGATGAAGATACAGCATTTGAAGTATTCATTCAAGTAATTACAACAAATGAATATGATGTAATAATTTTTGATACTGCACCTACAGGTAATAGCTTAAGATTTTTATCTTTCCCAGATTTAATAGGATCATGGGTTGGAAAAGTATTGAAAGTTAAATATAAATTATCATCAGTAAAAAACACAATTAAGAATTTAATACTTTTTGCAGATGAGGATAAGAAACAAATAAAACTTGATGAAACAAAAATAAGAATAGAAATAGCACAAAAAATAATGAGTGACCCAGAACAAACTACATTCAAGATGGTTGTAATACCAGAGGAAACGTCTATTTATGAGTCAGAAAAAGGAGTGGAATCATTAAAAAAACATGATATGAATGTAGATAGTGTAATTGTAAACCAAGTAATCTTAGATACTGATAACTACAATTTTTCTCAATCAAGATATAAAATACAAGAAAAATGTATGGAATTAATAAATCAAAAATTTCATGACCAAACAATATTTCAAATCCCTTTATTTAAAGGGAAAATTAAAGGAATAAATAAATTAGGAGAACTTGGACAAGTTTTATATGAAAACAAATCAGTTAATCAACTAAAAAAAGATGCCATACTTCTTTAAATTGACAATAGATACAAGAACTATTATAAAATTGTTTAACCATTCCAATTTAATATCTCATACTTTATAGTTTTTTGATTTAAATCTTAAATAGCTAATTTATTTTTAAAATCAATTTAATATAATAATTCAATATCAATTTTGAAATAAATAATTTTTATAATTTTAATTTTTAATTATAGTGAACTAAAAAATGTTTTTAAGTAAAGAAAAACTTTGTTTTTCTAATTGAACAAGTTCAATAATGAGTTTTTTAAAAATATATTTAAATTATCAATTTCATAAATAAAAATATGACACCATTTATTTTTAAAAATGAAATAGTTAAATTTATTATTTAATAATTTAATAAAACATTAGAAAGTATTATTGAAAATTAAGCAAATAAAAATAAATGATTAATTACAAACTTTTTTTTATTCCAATATAATTAAACTAAATTTATATTATATTCCTTATTGAAAAGTTCTTAAATTTTGAATGATAATTTTATTTATTAAATTATTTAATTTTAAATATATATTTATAAAAATCTATAATTTTAAATTTTAAATAATATAAATTTATTTTAATTAATATAAAGAATTTTAAATTAATATAGTTTAATAATA
>JAITOM010000231.1 GCA_031289975.1 Methanobrevibacter sp.
TATTATTAAACTATATTAATTTAAAATTCTTTATATTAATTAAAATAAATTTATATTATTTAAAATTTAAAATTATAGATTTTTATAAATATATATTTAAAATTAAATAATTTAATAAAAAAGATTATCATCCAAAATTTAAGAACTTTTCCAAAAGGACTATAAATAACTTTTTTAAAAATAAATATTATTAAAAGATACCAATTTAAAATTATTTATATTAATTAAAATATAACTAATATTATTTAAAATTTAAAATTATAGGTTTTTATAAATATATATTTAAAATTAAATAATTTAATAAATAAAATTATCATCCAAAATTTAAGAACTTTTCCATAAGACTATAAAAAAATTATAGGGGCTGTTCAACAATTATTTTTATAGAAATTTTAAATATCTTAACTATATTTATACTCTAAACAAAGAAAAATTAATAGACAATTAGAAAATATAAAAAATTTTAATCATAGGGATGAATATTTTAAAATAAAAAGATAGGGGGAATGATTTTAAAATAAAGTAAATAGTAATCTTATTTTATTTAAATAATGATCATAACAGAGTATGAAAGTTTTCTATCCTACATTTTAACCATATATAAAAAATTTTCATTAGATTGGCAACAGACATTGATAAAACTGATGTTTAATACATAAATTAACTAAATAGAGTTGATTAAGATGTTTAACAATGAAGAAACAAAATCTCTAAAAAAAATTGTTGAAGAAATTGAAGAAAAGAAGAATATAAATTGGGAAAATGATAAAAAGAATTTATTTATTGTATGTGAAACAGTAAATCCAGACTATAAAAAGTTTGGAGAAGAATTAGAGAAAATATTAAAAAAGGAATTAACAAAAGAAAAAAGAATTAGATAAATTATATTGAAAAAAAAGATTCGGGGTATGCATTTAATTGACTATTTGAAAAAAAGGTTTTAAAGCTGAATGATGGTTGAATTTAATATAAGAAATATTATGTTTAAATAAAAGAAGTTGAATTAGAATTTTTATCCATTTTTGCTATGATCATAACTTGCTTTAATAAATGAAACAAATAATGGATGTGCATTATTTGGTCGGGATTTAAATTCTGGATGGAATTGACATCCTAAAAACCATGGATGGTATTTAAGTTCAACCATTTCAACTAAAAATCTATCAGGTGAGAATCCAGATAATATTAAACCACTTGCCTCAAAATGTTTCTTAAATTCATTGTTAAATTCATATCTATGCCTATGTCTTTCTTTAATTAAATCTTCCCCATATATACTTTTTGCCATAGTGTTATGGACAAGTTTACAATCATAAGAACCTAAACGCATGGAACCTCCCATTTTCTTAACTTTCTTTTGCTCTTCCATCATATCTATAACAGGATATTTTAAATCATTACTAAATTCACTACTATTAGCATTTTCTAATCCTATTCTTCTTGCAATTTGAATAACCATAGAATGCATTCCAAGACAAATTCCAAATATAGGTACTTTATTTTCTATTGCATAATCAACAGCTTCAAGTTTTCCTTCAATACCTCTTTCACCAAAACCACCAGGAATAAGAATACCATCTAAATCATCTAAAACTTCTTTATTTAATGAGTCAACATCAGAATTAATAAATATCACTTCAACCTTAACCCCATTTTTTCCACCACCATGAAGTAATGCTTCTTTAATACTAATGTAGGCATCTTCAAGTTTAATATATTTGCCTATAATTCCAATTTTAACAATAGGGGCTTGTTTTTTGAGAGATTCTACAATTTTTTTCCAACTATCTAATTTATAATTAGTATCCAAATTTAATTTAAGCCTATTACTTATATATTCACCTACGTTCTCTTCATCCATTAAAATTGGAACTTCATAAATTGTTGAAGCATCAGGAGTGTTAATAATAGCATCAATTGGAACATCACAGAAATGTGCTATTTTTTCTTTCATATTTTTATCAATTGGCTTTTCACTTCTACAAACAATCATATCTGGATTTATACCTGTACTTCTAAGTTCTTTTGTACTGTGTTGAGTTGGTTTTGTTTTAAATTCACCAGCTGCTTTAAGATAAGGAACATGTGTCACATGAACAAAAAGAACATTATCATGACCTTCTTCATTTCTAAGTTGTCTTAAAGCTTCTAAAAAAGGCTGACTTTCAATATCACCAACAGTACCACCGAGTTCAACTAAAATGACATCATAATTCTCCATTTTAGCTGTCTTTCTAATCATTTTTTTAATTTCGTCTGTTATATGGGGAATTATTTGAACACAAGCCCCCAAAAAATCTCCTTTTCTTTCTTTTTCTATAACTGACTTGTATACTTTCCCTGTTGTAATATTAGATATTCCTGGAAGTTCAACATCTAAAAATCGTTCATAATGCCCTAAATCAAGATCAGTTTCCATACCATCATAGGTCACAAATACCTCTCCATGCTGATAAGGATTCAATGTACCAGAATCCCAATTTAAATAGGGATCAATTTTAATTGCACCCACTTTTAAACCATGAGATCTTAAAATTCTTCCAATAGAAGCTGATGTAATTCCTTTTCCAATAGAACTTACAACACCTCCAGTAATTACAATAAATTTTGTCATATAAAATTAACTCCGATTTTAAAAATCAATTAGTATTCTATGGCATAATCATATAACTTCTAAATTATGCTTGATTTCTTGATTAGCTGATCATTATCCTTTTTGAAATTGTTTTTCTCTCATTAAATTTCTTGCATAATACCCTTTTTCAGACATTTTTTCATTGAATCATTTATTAATCGTTAGCTCCAATATAGTATTTATAGATTGTGTATTGAAGTAATAATAAATTTATTAAAAGTGTTACCATGATTTATGAAAAATAGGAAAATTATATGGACCATTCCTTTTCCCGATTTATAGTCTAAATATCTTTTAAATATTTCTTGAAACCAATATATGATTTTTTTCACTTACTCTTGATTTAGGATATATTCTTACATTGGGGATATGATTTTTAATCTTGTACCAATTAATAACATTTATATCATTAGTTATTTAATTAATTAAATGAATATATACTATAGTTTAAAATATATTATATTGCAACCATTTTATATTTTAATTGATAAATTCACACATATTATATTAAAGGAATCGTTGAAGGTTGAGAAGTATATTGTAAAAAAATTAGGTGTTAAATTTTAATATGGTTAGTTTTAAAAATATTCATTGATTTATTTTTAAAGAATATGTAATGGGGGGATTGAAATTATGGGAGAAGATATTATGGATAGATTATCTTTAGGGGTTAGTGAATTTAGTGATTTAATAGAACAAAATAAAATTTATGTTGATAAAACACGATTTATAAAGAAAATGATGGATCAAGGTAGAAAATATTATTTTCTTTCTC
>JAITOM010000268.1 GCA_031289975.1 Methanobrevibacter sp.
AATATCTAATAATTGAATATCTAATAATTGAATATCTAATAATTGAATATCTAATAATTGAATATCTAATAATTGAATATCTAATAATTGAATATCTAATAATTGAATATCTAATAATAAATTTAATAAATAAATAATATTAATGAAATTCGTTGAATATAAAAATTTTTAAAAGAAAAAATATTATAAATAAGAAAAATGAATAATAGGATTTTATTAAGTTTGAAACAAGTTATATTTAGATATTTGATAAATATCACTAATCACGGGGGGAGATATAATTTCCTCTTTTTTTATAGTAAAATGGTGAGTAAATGAGTAGAATTGCAATATTAGATGAAGATAAATGTCAACCTAAAAAATGCAAATATACATGTATTGAATACTGTCCTGGAGTCAGAATGGAAGAGGATACTATCATCATCAATGAAAAAAGTAAAAAACCATTAATATCTGAAGAATTGTGTAACGGATGTGGTATATGTACTAATAGATGTCCTTTTAAAGCTGTTAATATTATAAACCTTCCAGAAGAATTAACTAATCCTATACACAGATATGGACAAAATAAATTTGAACTTTTTGGATTGCCGATTGTAGGTGAAGGTTCTGTAGTTGGAATTCTTGGTCAAAATGGTATTGGAAAATCAACAATTATGAGAATACTTTCTGGAGAACTTATTCCAAACTTAGGCAATTGGGAGGAAAAAGAAAACATTTGGGAAGAAATTATTGATCATTATAAAGGCACTCAACTACAAAAATATTTTAAAAACCTTTTAAACTCAAAGATAAAAGTAATTCACAAATCACAAATGGTGGATCAATTATCTAAATTTGTAAAAGGAAATGTTAATCAATTACTAAAAAATATAGATGAAGTGGATAAATTTGATAAAGTTGTTGAAGACCTTCAATTAGAAAGTGTTTTAAATCGTGATGTTGAAAATCTTAGTGGAGGAGAACTCCAAAGAGTAGCTATAGGAGCATCAGTGCTTAGAGATGGTGATTTTTACTATTTTGATGAACCAAGTTCTTGGTTAGATGTTCATCAACGTTTAAATATAGTTAAAGTAATTAGATCTCTTGCAGAAGAAGGAAAATCAGTGATGGTTATAGAACATGATTTAGCAACATTGGATGCTATCTCTGACTATGTTCATATAATATATGGTAAACCTGGTGCTTATGGAGTCGTATCTCAAATGAAAGGTGTTAGAGTTGGAATAAATGCTTACATCAATGGATTTTTAAAAGAGGAGAATGTTAGAATTAGAAAACAAGCCATTGAATTTAAAGTCCATGCCCCCAAAATAGCTGATGAAGGAAAAATATTAACCAAATATAGTCAGATTAAAAAGGATTATGATGGATTTTCACTTTTGGTTGATGATGGAGAACTTTATCATAATGAAATTGTAACTGCTTTTGGTTCAAACGGTATTGGTAAAACAACTTTTGCAAAAATAATCTCCAATGTTGAAAAAGTAGATAGTGGAAGTGTTGAGAAGAAACTTGAAGTAGTTTATAAACCACAGTATTTAAATTATGATTTTGATGGAAGAGTTGAAGATTTTTTATATATGAATGCTCCTAACTATGGTAAGAATATTTTCATGAGTGAAATTGCTAAACCACTTTCAATAGAAGATATTTTAGATAAAAATCTTGATGAATTAAGTGGTGGAGAACTACAACGACTCGCAATAGCTGTTACATTATCTCAAGAAGGAGATTTATATGTGTTTGATGAACCAACAGCATTTTTAGATGTTGAACAAAGATTAAGAGTTGGAAAGATTATAAAAAAAGTTGTTGAGAGTAAAAATGCCACAGCCTTAATTATTGATCACGATATAGTATTCATTGATTATATAACAAATAGGGCTATGGTATTTCATGGAAAACCTGGTTTAGAAGGAATAGCTACAAAGCCAACTGACATTAAAACTTCTATGAATAAATTTCTAAAAGATTTGAAAATAACATTTAGAAGAGATAAAGAAACTAAACGACCTCGCGTGAATAAACTTGATAGCTATTTAGATAGACAACAAAAAGAAAATCAGCAATATTACTATTTAGAAAATTAGTCGACATTAAGATCTTAATATTAATCAAAAATTAAGAAAATAATAAAATTTAATTTTCTAACTTTAAAATTAAATAATAAAAACTATTTTGATGTTCTATGAACTTTAATGGATTTATAACCTTTTTCTGATTCTTTTAAAAAAGCAATTTGCTCATCAGTAGCAGGTTTTTTCATTTCTTCAACAAATTTTCTGCACTTTTACCAGTTAATGTTGGAGTAGGTGCAATTGGTCTTGCCATATTCAATAACCTCCACATATAATTATAGTGTTTTGTAAATGTATTTTAAGTCCTTTACCATTTATAATATAGTAGTTTTGATAAAGTTCTTAATAAATTAATTTTTTTAAAAATAAATATTATTAAAAAAAATAAATATTATTAAAATATATTTATTTAAAATTGGTTATATTAATTAAAATAAATTTATATTATTTAAAATTTAAAATTATAGATTTTTATAAATTAAATTTTTATAAATTAATATTTAAAATTAAATAACTTAATATTTAAAATTAAATAACTTAATAAATAAAATTAAATAATTTAATAAAAAAAATTATCATCCAAAATTTAAGAACTTTTCCAAAATGACTATAAAATAAACTATTTAATTTAAAATTATAATCTTATTATTTAATTATTAAAATAAAGATATTTAAATTAAAATAAAGATATTTAATATTAAAAAATATAATCTTTAAGAAAATATTATGGAATTTATAAAGGAGGAATTAGTTGACATTCAAAGTTATAGTTTCAGATAAAGAAAATAGCTATCAAATTGAATCTAATGATTCAGTTAACAAACAAATTATTGGTTTGGCTATTGGTGAAGATATGGATGGAAAATTAGTGGGATTAGATGGATATAAATTAAAAGTTACTGGTGGAAGTGATAAAAACGGTTTTCCAATGAAAAAGGATATTGATGGTTCTCGTAGAATTAAAAGTTTAGTTTCTGGTGGCATTGGATATAAACCAAAATCTGATGGTGTTAGAAGGAGAAAAAGTTTTAGAGGAAACACAATTTCTGAAGATATAGTCCAAATTAATACTATTGTTCGCGAAGCTGGTAATAAATCTATTAATGAAATTTTAAACCCTCCTCAAAAAGAAGAGGAATCAAAAAAATAATTAAATATAAAATTTTTAAAAAAAATCAAGGATTGTTTAAACTTCTTTTTAGAGTAAGAAATTGATTATAAATTTATTAATTAAATACAAATCTTTATAGCTATTTACTTTATTATAGCTATTAAGTTTATTAAAATTTTTTATATTAATCTAATTTAAATTTAAAACAATTAAATCATTTTAATTTATACTATTATAATATATTAGGTGTAATATGGCAAAAGTACAATCAGATGTTAATATAGGCTTAGTTGGACATGTTGATCATGGTAAAACAACTCTCACTAAGGCATTATCAGGAGTATGGACAGATACTCATAGTGAAGAAACAAAAAGAGGAATATCAATACGTTTAGGTTATGCAGATATTGTTTTTAGGAAATGTCCTAATTGTGAAGAATTGGTATCGTATACAACTGAAAAAACTTGCAAGCATTGTGGGAGTGAAACTGAGGTTCATAGAAAAATATCATTTGTCGATGCTCCAGGACACGAAACTTTAATGGCTACTATGTTGTCTGGTGCTGCATTAATGGATGGTGCGGTTTTAGTAATAGCTGCTAATGAATATTGTCCACAACCACAAACTAAAGAGCATTTAATGGCATTAGATGTTATAGGAGTTAAAGACATAATCGTTGTTCAAAATAAAATAGACATTGTTTCAAAAGAAAGAGCAATTGAAAGCTATCAAGAGATTTTAGAGTTCATACAAGGAACAAATGCAGAAAATGCCCCTATTATTCCTGTATCTGCTCAACAGGGAGCTAATATGGATATATTAATTAAAACAATTGAAGATGTAATTAAAACTCCGAAAAGAAGCCCAAGAAAATCATCAAGAATGTATGTGGCAAGGTCTTTTGATATTAATAAGCCAGGTTCTAAACCAGATTCACTTAAAGGTGGAGTCATTGGTGGAAGCTTAATTCAAGGAACTCTTAAAATTGGGGATGAAATTGAAATAAAACCTGGTGTTACTGATAGTAATAATAAATGGGTTAGTTTAACATCAGAAATAGTAGATTTAAATGCTGGTGGAGAAGATGTTGATAAAATTGGACCTGGTGGGCTTATTGGTCTTGCTACATTATTAGATCCTTCTTTATCTAAAGCAGATTCTCTTTCAGGTTCAGTCGCTGGAAAACCAGGTAAACTTCCCCCTGTTTTAAATAGCTTTTCAATGGAAACTTTTCTTTTAGAAAGAGTGGTTGGTATTGAAGATGAGAAAGATGTAGAACCCATTAGCTTAAAAGAACCTTTAATGATTAATTGTGGAACAACAACGACTGTTGGTCTTGTTAATAAAGTAAAAGGTTCTATTGTTGATGTAACTCTAAAATTGCCTGTTTGTGCAGATCCAAAGCAAAGAGTGGCTTTAAGTCGAAGAGTTGGAGTACGATGGAGATTAATCGGTTATGGGATAATCCAATGAACTCTAATTAATTATGTTAAGTGGTCTAATGACTAATAAAAAAAGTATGGATGATGAAGAAAAATTATTTGTTAATTGCAAAAAAGAATTGATTATTGATACAAATTTTTAATGATTCCCTTTCAGTTCAATGTTGATATAATAACTGAACTTGAAAAAACCTTACCTTCTTTTAAATTAATTGTTCCATCGTTCATTATCAATGAATTATTAGGGCTTAAAAAGAATAGAGAGGCAAAAATTAGGGTAAATGCAGAATTAGCTATTAAAATAACTAAATCTCCTAAGATTACAATAAAAAATATTTCTTTAAAGAATAATGAGTCTGTTGATAATGGATTACTTCGTGTTTCAAAAGTTTTAGCTACAAATGATAAAAAGTTAAAAGAGAAAGCAAGAAAAAAGGGAATAGCTATTGTATATTTAAGACAAA
>JAITOM010000287.1 GCA_031289975.1 Methanobrevibacter sp.
TTAAAAACGAAGATTCTCACATTAATAGATAAAGATATGCTTGAGCGGCTTGTCATGAAAGTGACACGAGCCGTTCTTAGGAGAGGTTAGGAGGGAAACCTCCTAATTTTATCCGACAAACTTTTATCGTCTGTTTTCAATTTTTCAATTGTGAAAATCCATGCTAATTTTACATTGCCATATTAAGTACCAAACCAACTTTTGATCTATACACTACTACGATGGATCCTCTGTCAAGATGATGGAAGATTTAAAAAAGAAGAATTTTTTTCCTTATTTTATTATAAAAAAAATAAGCAATAAATTTTTATTCAACATTTATTACTTCTAAAGCATTAGATTGAACTTTAGATATAGAATCACCAGAAGTACTATACTCCATGAATGATTTCATCACATTAGGTTTAAATAATTTTGAAGTACTATCTGGGACTTTCACATGATTACCATCTTTATCATAAGCCCAAACCTCCACCAAGTACTGACCTTTCTCAGTTAACTGCCAGTGATAAGGATCACTAACTTTACCATTAAAAGACTTATGACCAGACGGTTGAATCGCACCACTTGGTGAAGTAACTTTAAATATGCAATAATCATCCTTAAGAGGAGTATCACCAATAGCTGTAGCAATACTATTAATCCAAGTACCTACATACACTTGACCTGATGGTTCATTCCTTAAACTTAAATCGTATCTTGGATTATCAACAGTTACTGTTTGATTTACTATATCTGATGGATTATAATCATCATCACCATCAAAATTAGCAGTTACATTATATTCTCCAGCATATGATGGAGTAAAACTGTAATTAAACCCACCAGTACTATTAGTAGTGCAATTAACACTTATATTGATTTGACCAAGAGTATTAGTTATATTAACAGTCACATTCTTATTGCTTAAACCGACATTGCTACTGTTTAGATTACCTGTAATATTAGTATCCTGACCAACAACAGCATTCTGTATAGTATTTAATGTAAGAGCAGTGTCTCCTTTTCCTACGGTTAAATTAATATTTAAATTTTCATTATCACAAATAGCTGTAAAATTATACTTACCAATATTATCTTTTAAAGTAGTACTCCATGGTTCTTTAGCATTCGACACATTAATTGAATCATTTAATTTGATTGTTGTATTAAAATCAGGTAATTCACTATTATTTTCACTGCTATTGGTATCGTTAAGAACCATATTATAAGTTAAAGGAACAGGTAATGAACCACTCATTGTAGTATTATTTCTTGTATAGTTATCATTAGCAGATAATTGAATCACAAAATAGCTATTAGGAACAACACCAATTATACCTGCATTACTGATATTATTAGTACCCCACCAATTACAATCAGCATTAATCCCAGCACCAGCATTATTTAAACCATAATTTGTATTGTTAACTATCCTATTATAATTAATAGTAACATTACCACCACTATTACGAATACCATCACCAATATTACCAACAATATCACAACCAATCACACTAAAATTAAAATTTTTATTATAAATAGCACCAGTATTACCTGTGTTATTAATAAAACTACTATTACTCACACGAACATTAACACCAGCCCAAACATCAATAGCACCACCATAACCAACATTTCCAGCAGCTGTGTTATTAATAAAACTACTATTACTCACACTAAGATTAGCACCATAATTCTCAATAGCACCACCATCATCATGTGCTCTGTTATTAATAAAACGAGTATTACTCACACTAAAATTAACACCCTCATTATTATTATAAATAGCACCACCATAATCAGTAGATGTGTCGTTAATAAAACTACTATTACTCACACTAAGATTAGCACCAGTATTATAAATACCACCACCATTATTATTATTACCTAATCCTCCTGTTATGGTTAAACCATCTAATTTTACATTATTTGAGGTTATAATGAATATTCTGCCTTGACCTTCTGCATTAATAATTGGATTAGCATTAGAAGCAGCTTTAATAGTCACAGGTTTATTAACAATAATATCGTGATTGCCAGTTCCATTGTAAGTTCCTTCAGTAAGCTCTATAATATCACTGTCACTAGCATCACCAATGGCTTTTTGTATACCACCAGCAGTATCTGGGGTCACAGTATGTGTACCTTCGTCGGCTTGTGTTGCATATAGTAGGCTCATTAAACCTATAAGAATCATTAACCCTAAAATTTTATTACTCTTCTTAATCATTTATTTAACCTCCATTAAATAAATTCATTTTTTATTAAAAAATTGTATTAATTTATTAGTTATATTAATAAAAAAATAAAAAATTAATTATAAGTTTTATTTAATAAAATATACAATAAATCAAAAAAAAAAATTAATTTTTTACTTTATGAAAAATATTATTTATTTTTACCCCTATTTAAATGTTACTATTTTGTTTTTAAAATCAGAAATTATTAAAATCCGTATAATCAAATAAAATTCAATGAAAAGGATTAAAATCAAATAAAAGATAATGAAAAGATTTAAAAATTAATAACAAGCTCTCTCTCTCTCTCTCTCTCTCTCTCTCTATTTAATGAATAATTAGTCTTTTAATAAAAGAATAAAAACTATTTTATATTTATAGTAATATATAAAGGAAATAGTAATGATGGCTGTAAAAAAGAGGATGGAAATTTAAAACCCAAAATTTTGATTTTTAAAAAAAAAAAAAAAAAAAATTTAGACCACTAATATAATAGTCATCGAATTTTTTTAAGCATACTTTCTTAATTTTTCAATTGGAAAATCCATGCTAATATTTATAGTACCCTATAAAGGCAGTGTAAAATTAGCATGGAAATTTAAAATCCAAAATTTAGTTTTTAGAGAAAAAAAATTTAACATCATATACAGATCATCAAATTTTTAGCCTATATTTTTAATTTTTCATTCGCGAAAATCCATTCTCTTTTTACAGTGCCAATTATAAAAGAAATCTAATGAATCTTAAATAAGTTTAAAAAAAGAATCATAATCATTTAATTGGAAAAATAAGCATAATTAATAAGTTATAGGATTATGCCATGGACTCTATAATTTTTATATAATTAAATAATAGATATTTTAAAAGGAATAATATATTTAAAAAATATAATAATTACATTTATTAAATTATTATTAAACAATTAATTAATATTTCAAAAGGTGCTTTAATGAGCTTTCCAAGAACAAGAATGAGAAGGTTGCGAAAATCTCCTGAAATTAGAAAGATAATTCAAGAAACTAAAGTTAATAAAGAAGATTTAATACAGCCAATTTTTATTAAAGAAAGATTAAAAAATGGTCAAAAAGAATCAATACCAACAATGCCTAATGAATATCGTTATTCAATTGATGATGGAGTTTTATTTGGAAAAGAACTTGAAGAAAAAGGATTAAATTCAGTGATTGTATTTGGTATACCTATAAAATCTAATAAGGATGAATTAGGCTCTTCTGCCTATGATAAAAATGGTATTGTTCAAAAAACCATAAGAAAGCTTAAAGAAGAAACAAATCTTCTTGTAATAAGTGATGTTTGTTTATGTCAATACACAAGTCATGGACACTGTGGAATAGTGGATGGAAATAAAATATTAAACGATGAAACATTAAAATACTTATCTAAAGTTGCTATATCTCATAGTGAAGCTGGTGTAGATATTATAGCTCCTTCAGATATGATGGATGGAAGAATTCTAGCTATTAGAGATGGATTAGATAATGCTGGATTTGAAGATGTTGCAATCATGTCCTACTCTGCTAAATATGCTTCTTCATTTTATCATCCATTTAGAGATGCTGTATCCTCTGCTCCATCATTTGGAAATAGAAAAACTTATCAGATGGATCCTTCAAATGCATGTGAAGCTATTAGAGAGGCTGAATTAGATTTACTTGAAGGTGCAGATATTTTAATGGTAAAACCTGCTTTAGCATATTTAGATATTATTAAATCACTGAAGGATAACTTTAATCTTCCAATAGCTACATACAATGTAAGCGGAGAATATTCAATGTTAAAGGCTGGTATTGAAAAAGGTTATTTGACTGAAGATGCCATCATGGAGACTTTAATATCTATTAAAAGAGCAGGGGCAGATTTAATCCTAAGTCACTTCACTAAAGATGTTTTAGATAAGTTATAATTTAAATTATAGGATATTGTGTTGTTTAAATGGAAATTCAAGAGTTAAATAAGGAAATAAGAACACGATCATTTGAAAAAATGAAAACCCGAAGTCCTAAGCAGTTAACTACAAGTTGGTATCAAGATGACCTTCTTTACTCAGGAGTTGGAAAAAATATATTTATAATAATACCTACTATTGGATGTTCATGGGCATTAGGAGATAGTGGAGGATGCACTATGTGTAGTTATATTTCTGATTCATTTTTAGAACCTGTAGATGCTGATGAAATCTTTAAGTTATTTGTGAATGAATTTGAGAAATATGATTTAACTGAAAATATTGGTGTGAAGATATTTGCTTCAGGTAGTTTTCTAAATCCTATTGAAGTTCCTGTCATTGCAAGAGATAAGATTTTAAGATATTTATCTCAAAAAGAATATGTTACTGAAGTTATAGTTGAGTCACGACCAGAATATATTAAAGAAGATGTTTTAAAAGATGTTTTTTCACATTTAGGAGATAAATTATTTGAAGTAAGTATTGGATTAGAAACATCCAATGATTTTACAAGAGAAGAGAAAATCAATAAAGGATTTAGTAAAGAAGACTTTGAAAAAAGTGTTAAAATAATAAAATCATTGAAAAATAGCTATAATATAAATTCTAAGGCATATATATTAGTTAAACCCATATTAACAAATGAAAATGAAGCTATTGAAGAAGCTATTGAAACTTCTAAGTATTGTGAAAAAATTGGGGTGGATAGAATATCTTTTACACCCACTACAATACATAAAGGAACTTTAGTAGAGCAATTATGGAAAAGAGGTAGTTATCAACCCTCATGGATATGGAGTGTGGTTGAAATAATAAATGAAACAAGAAAAAATATAAGCATTCCTTCATTTATGGATACTTCTGGATTTGGGTCAAGACGAGGTCCATACAATTGTAAAAAGTGTAATAAAATCTTAAAAAATGTTATAATTGAATCAAATCTTAAACAAAGTTTAATTGAAGACATTGATTGTGAATGTAAACTACATTGGATTGCTGATAAAAAATCATCTAATCTAAATTATTCAAAAACAAGAATCAAACATTTACCACTCATTTAACTTAACAAATTTCTATTTAATAATTCCAAGCTATTCTATTTAACAATTCAAAAATACTACTAAATATATTATTTTTCTTTAATTTCCAGAGACTATCCAATGATTATTTTTATCAAAATTTTAAAATCTTTTATTTCATAAAGTAGATAATATAATAAACTTTAAATATGAATTAATCTTATAAAATGATATTTATATCTAAATTAAAATTATTTTAAAGATTAATTTGATAGTCTAAAAATTTAATAAAAATCAAAATTGAATTTTTAATAATTTTAAATTAATTATTAATAGTTTTAATATAATAATATGATAGTTAACTAATAATATTTAATTTATAATTTAATTAATAGTCATTTTGGAAAAGTTCTTAAATTTTGGATGATAATTTTTTTTATTAAATTATTTAATTTTAAATATTAATTTATAAAAATCTATAATTTTAAATTTTAAATAATATGAATTTATTTTA
>JAITOM010000407.1 GCA_031289975.1 Methanobrevibacter sp.
TAAATTTATATTATTTAAAATTTAAAATTATAGATTTTTATAAATTAATATTTGAAATTAAATAATTTAATAAAAAAGATTATCATCCAAAAATTAAGAACTTTTCCAAAATGACTATAAGAAAAATTAGAACTAATGATTTTTGCAAAAAATTATGTGTTAAAGTATAATAAGGTCATAAGAAAGTTCATTTGATAGGAAGGTTCATCTGAAGTGAGAAAATATTTGTTGCCCAATTTCTATATTATAATTACTATAGTTACTAATTGATTAATATTAGATATAAATTAAATATTGTTTAAAATAAAATTATTAAATATTTTGTTAATTTTCTTGAAACTATTAATTTTCTTGAAAGTAAAGTTAATATTAAAACGCTCAAAAAGTAATACTGGAGTCTGTTTATGAGGATTAAAAATACAAATATGGGAAGTTTTTTATCAATTCCTGATCTTATTTCATTGTTGAATTTATCATTTGGTTTTATATCTATTTTATTAGCTATTAATGGATTCATTAGATTTTCAGCTATAGCCATTATATTCGCAATCATCTTTGACTCTGCAGATGGTTGGGTTGCAAGAAAAATAGGTAGAAATGATGAATATGGTTTTGGAAAAAATATAGATTCCTTATCAGATGTTGTATCCTTTGGTGTAGCTCCTGGAATACTTTTATATTCTGTTTGTGCAGTAAATACTCCTGAACTTATTTATATTTCAGTTTTTATATCTCTGTTTATAGTAATAACAGGAGTTTTAAGATTAACTCGATATAATGTAATTGCAGATTATCTTGACTTTAAAGGTTTCATTGGTTTACCAATTCCAGCAACAGCTATGTTAATTTCAACATTCATATTAACAGGGATTTTTCATATTAATTCCATTGTATCCATTTCCATAATCTTTTCTTTAATGCTTATTTCAAGTATTTTAATGGTTAGCAATATTAGATATTCTAAGTTTAATAATATAAAAATTATTATAATTGCATTAATACTCATATTATTAATCATCATTCCAATTCCTATTTCTTACAATAGAATTGATGTTCCAGCGACCATACTTTTTATATTAACTTTAATATTCGCACTTAATCTATTTAAATAGCTATTTAAAATATTTGACATTAAAATATGGAGCATGTCAATTATATAAGATTTAATAATTATTATTTATTTCTTGTATTTAATATACCACCGATTATTTTCATTATTGATTATATTAATATTAGCAAATAATTAATAACTATTTTTTATATCCTCATAACATTTTAATATAAAACAATTAAGAAATGATATTTATGAGGAGAAGAATTAAAATAAATAAATTAATAGATAAATTTAAAAATGTCTATAAGAGTATAGATAAAAGAAATAAAGAGAATAATAAAAGAAAATCTATAAAAGAACCATCGAATGAAGAAACTATTTTGGAACTTAAAAAATATTATAACAAAGAAAATATTTTGACTAACAATAAAAAGCATGTTTTAAATGAAGAAAATAGCTTTAATTTTAGAGATAATGAAGATTTTTTGTTAAAAAAAGATAAATCAAAGATTAATAATAAAAGGAAATCATTGAATATTAGTAAAGAAAATAAGACAGTTGTTGGTGGGGTAGTATTTGGTTTTATAATCATAGCCTTAATCTTTTCAGCATACTTCTTTTTTATTTACAGTCCATTTTCAGAAGAACTTAGAGCTGCAAAGATTGAGAAGTTAAATGAATTAAATTCACTTTATAAAGGTCCTTTAGCTGTTAATAATGAAGTAAATAGTTTAAGATCTGAAATTAATAATGCTAAATCTCCTGAAGAAGTTAAATTAATAGATATTCTTCAACCAGCAACTAATGCATGGCGAGAGTATCATAATCATCAAATCAACAATATTAAGGATGAGTATGGGAGAGTTATGATAAAATACTTAAACAATAGCTCTAAAAGTATTTTACTTTCTGTTGATGATGCAAGTTCATTTGTAAATACGAATGATGCTACTATTTTATCTAAATTAAATTTTATAAAACCTGATACAATTATTGTTCCTGTATCATTATCCAGATTGCAAGCTGGAGGAGGATTAATTTCTGTTGGAAGTTTTGTAGATATTTATTTCTCATCAAATGAAAATTATAATGGAAATAATCCATCTACAATTAACAATGAATCTGAAATAGAAAATAAAGATGGCAGAAACAATGAAGAAATATCTGCAAATGGAAATAAAACAGGCAATGATAGTTCTAACTTCCAATATAGTAGTTATAATTCTCAAATTTTATATGATAATGAGAATCCATCAGTTATTGGGGCTGTTGTTATAGCTATTATGCGTTCTAAAAGTAGTGGTGTTGTAGATGGAAATTATATGAAATCAGAAAAATCAATGCATGATAACCTAAGTAATATAATAGAAAATGAAGAGTCCTTTTCAACTGATGTGGAGGAAATATTAAAATCTGTTGCTGCTGGTGGATTTAATGATGAAATATTGGCTAAATTTTTAAATAACTTTGGTTCAAAACTTTCAGATTATGAGAGAGTGGCTAACATTGCTGAGTTAGATTCACAATACTTAGTTCTTTTAGAAATTCCAAGAAATGATGTTCATTTGCTTATTAATAATATGAATAATATGAAAATCACTATTCCAACAAATAAAGCACCTAATTGGGCTCTTAATGAACTTAAAAATAAATATTCTGATTAATTTCAGTGACTATTTTTTTTGAAATTTAT
>JAITOM010000426.1 GCA_031289975.1 Methanobrevibacter sp.
TTTTCTAATTTTTTTGTTGTTTGTGATAATGCTTCATAAACATCCACTAATTCTTTGTATTTCATTATTTTACCATTGATTTAAGATAAATATTAATATTATTTTTTAATAACTAAGAAGTTAATATTTAAGAAGTTAATATTTAAGAAGTTAATATTTAAGAAGTTAATATTTAAGAAGTTAATATTTAAGAAGTTAATATTTAATAGCTATTTTTGTTTTATTTTTATTAATTTTCTGAGGAGCTGTTTTACGTTCTAAATCTGCATTTTGTTTTGTTCTAAAAGATTGCCATTCATTTTCAAAAATATAGTCTCCAGCCCATTTTTCAACAAATTCATTCTCTTCTTTAACTGTGATTATTTCTTGTTTATTTTCAAAATCAAAATCAACAGACCAATAATCTATCCAATCAGTCCATTTTTTAGTAATCTGATTTTTAGTTATATTTGACTCTTTATCTTTACTAATTTTAACAATCTGACCATTTTCAACTATAATTTTACTTGAATTTTTCTTTAAACCATCAATAAAATTCAATGTTGCATCTTGGTTATAAAAAACAGGAAAATCCGTTAATTCTACTTGTATTTTACCATTTTTTATATGACATTGTGCTTCAATATATGCTACATCATTAAATTTAACTAAATTATTAGTTTTAAAAATATTATTTTATATAAATTATTAGTTTAAAAATATTATTTTATATAAATTATTAGTTTTAAAGATTTAAATAATTATATTAACAATTATAAATTCATTATTATAAAAAATGAGATTATTATAATATTAATATTAAGTTTTTAACCATTACTAAACAAATAAAAAGTGATTATTAATTTAGTTTAAGAATTTTATATTTTTAAACTTAGAAAAGCAAAGCTTTTCTTTATTGAAATTTTTTATTTCAATTAGAAAATCTTTGATTTTATAGCCTTTTTTGAAATATTCATGAACCAATATTTATATATCATTAAATCCATATACTTTAACAATAAAAAAATTGTAAACACATTTAGAGATTGTGGTTAAATGAAAAACTTATCATTAGGAACTCAAGATTTTCAAACATTAAGAGAAAGGGATTATATTTATGTTGATAAAACAAAATACATCTTTGAAATGATAAATGATGGAAGAATTAATTTTTTATCAAGGCCACGAAGGTTTGGTAAGTCTTTACTTCTTAATACAATAGAAAAATTATATGATGGGAATAAAAACTTATTTGAAGATTTGTATGTCTATGATAAGTGGGACTGGAATAAAACACATCCAGTTGTTAAAATAGACTTTGGAAAAGGAGAATATAACTCTTTAGCACAATTAAACGACAGTCTAAATGATTTTTTAGATGGAATTTCAGAGAATTTTGATGTAAAACTTAAAAGAAGAACATTAACAGCACGTTTTGGAGAATTAATTGAAAAAATTTATAAAAAATCTAATAAGAGAGTCGTGGTTTTGATTGATGAATATGATATGCCTATTAGTGATAATTTTTCTAATATAAGTATTTTAAATGAGGTGCAAAAAGTCTTGAAAAATTTTTATAATGTTTTAAAGACTTGTGATGCTTTTATTGAGTTTATTTTTATTACTGGCATATCTAAATTTGCTAATACATCGATTTTTTCTACTTTAAACAGTACCATAGACTTGACTATAGATGATAAGTTTTCTTGTCTTTGTGGATACACAATCCAAGAATTAGAAAAACATTTTAAAGACCATATCCTTAATTTAGGAAATAAATTAAATTTAAACTATGAAGAAACTTTAGACAAAATTAAGTATTGGTACGATGGTTATTCATGGGACGGTGAAAATAGAGTATATGCTCCATATTCATGTTTAGAATTGTTTTATTTTAAAGAATTTAATAATTATTGGTTTAAAACAGGAACACCTAAATACTTAATTGATTTTTTAAGAAATAATGGTGATTACAGTGAAGTTTTAGATCCCATTTTCATTAAAAATTCTAGATTAGATCCTTTCACATACGAAAAAATAGATCCTATAGCTATTTTCTTTGAAACAGGCTATTTAACAATAGTAGAAAAAAAAATTATCAATGATGTAATACACTACAAACTACAAACACCAAACTTTGAAATAGAAAGTTCAATGCTGGATCATTTAATAAACTTAAGTTTCACTTTAAAAAAAGATGAAAATATAAAAAACAAATTGATAACTTATTTAAAAAATGAAGACAACAAGAATTTTCAAAAAGAAATTAAAGGATTTTTAACAAAGATTCCAAGTAGAATACACATCAATCAAGAATTTTACTACCAATCCATATACATAGCATGGTTAAATGCATTGGGATTTAAAGTTGAAGGTGAATCACAAACAAATATTGGTTCAATGGATATGATTTTAGAAAAAAAAGATTACATAATCATAGTGGAATGCAAGTTCTCTAAAATGAAAGAAAAAAGAAATGAACCCATAAAACCATACAAAACAATGCTTACTGAAGCAATAAATCAAATAAAAAACAAAAAATACTACGAAAAATATCCAAACAAAAAAATAATCATGGTGGCACTATCATTTGCAGGAAAAGAAGTTTTTACAAGAATTGAAAAAATTGACCATGTCAAAAGTGAGGAAGTTTTAAGAAAAAGTTAGTCTTCACTTATAAATGAATAATATTCTTTAAAATATTAATATTTTTAAAATGAAAAGAAGAAATATACACATTATGGAAAATTTCTAATTTTAGAATGATAACTTTTTATTAAACTATTTAATTTTAAGTATCACTTTACAAAAATATAATCTATTCTCCATAAATTAAATGAAATAGAAAATTATGTTTAAATCGATACCATTGGTGATAAATTGGGAAAAATGACTAAATAAAAACTAATAAAGAGAATGAAAAAATTTTATAAAGTATCGAATTACAAAAAGACCATAAAAGTCGCTAACGAAATTTTAAAAGTATATTATGATGAAATCGATGCTTATATTATTAGAGGAGATTCATTTGCTAAATTAGAGAAATATGATGAAGCTTCCCATGATTAAAAAAAAGTTTTAGAATATGGTGTATGAAATAATGTTTGTAAGTAAAGAAAATCAAAGATTTTCTAATTGAACAAGTTCAATAATGAAATTTTTTAAATTACATCATAACTGTCAAATTTTTAATTAAAAAAATTATAA
>JAITOM010000427.1 GCA_031289975.1 Methanobrevibacter sp.
GTCAACCACTTCAAAACCATTTTCTTTAAAAATTTTTATCCAATATTCAGGCCATTGTTCATTTATATGATGTGTACCACCTTGACCTGGAACAGCTGCAGAAAATAATACAATATCACTTTTTGAAGTTAAATACTCTATAAAATCATGTGCAACATTTTCAGATAAATGTTCTGCAACTTCTAAACTCATAGCTAAATCAAATTTATTTATTTGATTATCCTTTTCTCTTATTCCATGTATATTTTCTAAATTAGCAACAAGGAAATTATCTTTATTGATATATAATTTTTCTCTATTAACATGATCTCCATCGATTCCTAAAATTTTTTTAACACCTAATGATTCGAAAGTTGATAACCAAGTTCCAACTCCACATCCAACATCAATAACAGTGTTTGGTTCTATTAAATTCATAATCAACGGCAATATTTCTTTTGAAGATTTCAATGATCCTTTTTCATGAATCTCATAAAAATTATCGTTAT
Source organism: Methanobrevibacter sp. (assembly GCA_031289975.1). Classification (GTDB taxonomy): domain Archaea; phylum Methanobacteriota; class Methanobacteria; order Methanobacteriales; family Methanobacteriaceae; genus Methanovirga. Next base: position 489 of record JAITOM010000427.1, read on the forward strand.
AATGTCCCATGTTAACCTTTTATTTTTCATTAAGAATGTATGGTGAAAATAATTTTTTAAGTTTTTCTCTTTCATTAAACCATGCATAGTGTTTTTTGTTAATGAATTCATAGTCAATATTCTTATATTTTTTTAATATTTCAATATAAAATGAATCAAATTTATCCTTCAAGTATCAAAATAATCGTAAAATCCTAAAATGTTATCTAATATCAAATATCTTAATCCCCATCTGTTTTCAAGATAAATCATATTAAGAATTTTATCAAAAACAAATAAAACATCAAAAAATAATTTATTATTTATAATATGCATAGTACTTCCTTCATTTTCAACATGACACTGATAAAATTTGTCTAAACAGACTTTAAACTTCTCAGTTTTTGATAATATTTCAATTGTTAATAAAGTATCTTCAGCATATAAATTTGGAACATATTGATTAGTATTTTCTAAAAGCCATAGTCTATTAAAAATCTTAGAGTGTAATGATATGTTCTCACTACCTCTAATTTTTTCAACCTCTTTTTTATAGAAAAGATGATCTTCTAAATCATTTTGATTTACTCCATTAATTAAATTATTCATGACATAATTTTGTTGTGAAGTTGTTGATTCAGCTGATAACGACTCTACTTTGAATATTATGAAGTTAGGTTCATATTTTAAGTAATTAATTAAGTTTGTATAAGTGTATGAAAATATTTCATCGTCACTATCAACAAAATGAATATAATCTCCTTTTGCAACTTTTAAACCACGATAACGACTGTATCCTTGTTTCATGTTAATTTCATTATGGATAATAGTATACTGTATGTTATTTGTTTTTAAAACATTGTTTATGATTGTAGGGGAATTACAATTGAAAAAACTACTATATTTTTATCATGCATGATTTAATCCCTCATCAAATTTTGATTCCATGAAGACTATTTGCAGTCTTTGAATGTGATTTATTGTTAATAATATAAATAATTTCTAAAAAAATGAAGAACAATATTATTTCTAATTTCTAAGATTCTATTAAATGAAACTGGGCGACAATTGTTTTTTCTGAAATTGAAAAATTTTTTAATTTAATGTCTACCCATGTATAATAAATATAATAACCTATACCATATAAATGTTTCGATTTTTGGATGGTGTCAAAAAGTGTGGAGGTTTTTAAAAATTTTGGGATTTGTATATAAATGAAATCTAAAATAATGATAAAACTCCACAAAAGCTTACACTCTCTAAAATAGCTGAAAATACTAAAAAATTTGATATGCATTGTGTCATTTTTGATAACAACTCTTCAAAGTACTATTAACATTATATAGCTGCAAACAAAATTACTATTTAGAGAGATTAATTGATTTTATGTATAAAGTATATTACCTTTCTCCAACTTTTAAATATTTACTATTTCCTGTTGCCGAAATTTGTAGTTGAATTGCTTGTATTCTGATATGTCTCTAAACATTACATAACATCACCCATAAGACTTTTAATTTTGTTTTTTGATAGAAAGATTATTATTCCCCCTATAATAGGAATACTTCCTACAATTGCAAAGTATGTAAATTCATTACCAATATAAAGATGCACTATTTGGGAATTAATAGCTTGACCAACTGCAATTGCTAAAAAATTTAAACCCATAAATTGAGCTTTAAATGCTGTAGGAGCTAATTTTGATGCAACGGATAGTCCAATAGGAAATATTAACATTAAACCCAAAATTGCAATCCCCCAAGATCCAACTAACCATAATGGGCTAACCAAGATATCTCTACCATATAATGAAATAGGGATTAACATGAATAAAAATGATAAACCTCCAAAGAATAAACCTAAACTAAATTTAGAGGGTGTTGATGGTTGTCTTTTTGCAAGTTTATTCCATAACCATAGGAAAAATGGTGTATATAAAATTACAAATAGAGGATTTAATGATTGAAACCATGGAGTCGGAATTCCAGTATGAATCACATTATTTTCAGCAAACAATGCTAAAATAGTGCTTCCTTGTTCCTCAATAATCCAAAATAAAATACTTGCCATGAATAAAGGAATGTATGCAAGAACCTGAGAATGTTCTTTTTTAGTAATTTTCTTAGAACCTAAGATTATTCCAAAATAAAAAATAGAAAGCAATACTATACTTATTGAAATTAACTTAATGAGATTTTCAATCTTTAGGATATGAAAAATCATCATTATAACAATAGCTACCACCAATATGAATATCAAAATTCCTGATTTAGTAATCAAGCCGTTGATATTTTTAGAACTTAAATGATTAGTGGGATAGAAAAATGAGCTATTAAATTTGTTTTTTGAAGAGCGAAATATTAAAAGACCTGTAAACATGCCTAATGCAGCTATTAAGAATCCTAAATGGAAATTATATACATCAGCAACCCATCCTACAATTAAAGGTGCGACCAGAGCTCCAAAATTAAGTCCAAAAACCAAAAATATAAATCCTGAATCCTGGTTAATATCACTTTTTTCATAGGATCCTCCCACCATATTACTTGCATTAGGCTTTAAAAGACCACTACCAATAATTATGAAAGTAAGTGATATAAATAATGCAAAGAGTCCTCCAGGAAATATTAAAGAAATATGTCCCATCATGATAAGAATACCACCATATAAAACAGTTTTGTATGATCCTAAAACATAATCACTTAAAAAACCACCAAGAAGTCCTGATAAATAGACAAGTGCACCATATATAGCTACAATTGAAGCAGCAGTAGCCTGAGGTAATCCCAACCCACCTTTACTAATCGCGAAGTAAATATAAAAAAGTAAAATAGCTCGCATCCCACAATAGCTAAATCGTTCCCAAATTTCTGTTGAAACAAGTGGAAATAAACTTTTGGGATGTTTTCCAAATAATTCTGTTAATTTATTCTTTTTAGCCATGATTTTACTTCATTCAAATAATAATAATAATAATAAT
>JAITOM010000040.1 GCA_031289975.1 Methanobrevibacter sp.
ATAATTTTTTTTATTAAATTATTTAATTTTAAATATTAATTTATAAAAATCTATAATTTTAAATTTTAAATAATATAAATTTATTTTAATTAATATACTTAATTTTAAATAAATATATTTTAATAATATTTATTTTTAAAAAAATTATTTATTAAGAACTTTATCAAAACTACTATATTAAGAATATCTTGAATTACAATAGCTAAATTCTCTCCATTATCCTTTAATTGTTTATTTCCGTTTATTTTAGTTAACTGTTTACATTTTTTAGGATCAATATCATAAAATTTAAAATTTTTAAAAATTAATTTCCATTCAATAGGAAAATCAGAAAAAGGAGTTTGGAAAAGAGAAACTTTATTATTTTCGAGTTTTTGATCTTGAATAATTCTCATGAGAATAGGGGGAAATATATTCTCTTTTTTAATAGGTAACTTAGAATCAGAGTACATTTCTGTATCAAAATTTTTTGTTTTATTAATGTAGATTTTTTAAATATTTTATGCCTCCTTGATTAGAAATTGCATCATTTAGACCGATATTAGCAACATCATTTAAAAACCTAAAAATAGAAACAAAATTAGATTTTCCAGAGGAATTTGATCCGATTAGTAAGTTAAATCTTTTTAAATCAATTTCTAAATCTTTAAAACTTTTAAAATTAGAAACTTTAACCTTAGTTAACATGTATTTCACCTATCTATTTATCATAATACATAATATTTTAAACTTCATAATATAAAATATAGTGGTTTTGATAAAGTTCTTAATAAATAAATTTTTTAAAAATAAATAATATTAAAAAATAACAAAAATCAAAGATTTTCTAACTTATAAAATCATAGATTTTATAAATATTAGTTTAAAATCATTTATATTAATTAAAATATATTTAAATTATTTAAAATTTAAAATAATAAATTTTTATAAAATAATATTTAAAATTAAATAATTTAATAAAAAATTCATAATCCAAAATTTAAGAACTTTTCAAAAATTACTATTGTTAAGACAAATTAGTTATGTAACTTTATATAGCCCATAATAAAAATCCTATTATAATAGGAATAATAAAAAATCTAATCTTAACGATGAAGATAAAGTAGCTTTAAAAATTTAAAATAAATGCCTAAAATTAAATTGTCTTAACACTATATATTGGAATTGAAAAACAACACTGTCATGTCAACTTAGAATTTTTGATTAAAATTTCTAAAATCTTGTTTATACAATCTCCAATTTAAATTTCAATACAAATTTAAAAATTAAAATTATTAATATTAATTAGAATATATTTAAAATTATAGATTTTTATAAAGTAATACTTTAAATTAAAGGGTAATTAATAAGTATGTCGAATAATTGTTTCTAACTCGTCTTCATCAAGATATTTAAAAGATTATGGTGCTATAAAATCGTCTAAATCATCAGTATTCACAGGATTTTGAAAAACCTTGAGATCATCTATTTTTAATGCAAAACCCGTTTCTTTTTCTTTAAAATAATTAAAAAAATTTTCTTCATTTAATCCAGATTGATCTGATAAATCATCCCATAAATTTTCTGGACGATCTTCTATTATTTCATTGGATATAAAATATCCTATAATCTTTTTCTCAGGAGAAGTTGAATATATGACAACTTTCTCAACCTCTTTTTTAAAGATGTTTCTTCTAAACTCATATGTTTTCTCTTTAGAAACAATTTTCTCAACAAAATTTGGCTTAATAGACATTAAAACATTCATTTCATCATCATAATTCTTTTAATTTGAGATATTTCTCATGTGGTAATCTTTGAATAGATTGAGGAATGGTATTTAAAATTTTTTCTTAAATATAGTGCGAAACCAAATTTTTTACATTTTAAAAACTTTAGTTTTTAAAGTTAGAGAATCTTTGTTTCTCTTTAATTTAAAATTTTTTAATTTTTATTAAAATATTATGATTTTTCAAAAATTATTTAATGAATTTTATTGATATAAAAATTAAATAATTTATTTTAATTATTTATTAAAAATAATGAATTTAAACTTAATAAAATGAATTTAAGAAAAAATTAAAAGTAATGATTTTTGCAAAAAATTTGGTTCTTGACTATACATCATCAAATAAAACTTTTTTTACTATAAATTCGATATAAGCCAGAAAATTTGATGGTATATCAAATTGAACTATGAACCTATAATAATTTATTTAATGTTTATAATGTTCTACTTTAAGAAGTTTATAACATCAATGTAGTAATAAGAAAGACTTTTGCTTATGTTAATTTTTAAGTAAAAACTTGAATGAATATTTTATCGGTTGGATTTGAAATGACCTCAATTATCTATTGACCAGCAAGAGTGACTTCTACGACCCTATTTCTTGGACCATCAAAATCAATGAAAAAAACAGACTGCCATGTTCCTAAATTTAAGCTATTATTACTTATTGGAATTGATTGACTTGAAGATAAAAGCACTCCTTTTAAATGAGAATCAGCATTGTTATCAATTCGATCATGATAATAGCTATTTTCATCAATGACAATGGAGCTTAAAAGATTTTCAATATCTTTTAAAAGTCCTGATTCATTTTCATTTATAATAATAGCTGAAGTAGAGTGTTTTGAAAAGATATTAGCTATTCCCAATTCAATACCATGTTTTGATATGATATGGTTTATTTTATCTGTTATATCTACAATTTCAAACCGTTTATTTGTTTTAATAGCTATTGATTCCTTAAAAATATTCATTATATCCTCCTTATTTATATCCCAATGTAGGGGAATGTAAACTTTTATGGAAGTTTTAGGTTTTCTTTATGTATAACAATTTAAAATTTAGAAAACCTCCATACTTTTTGACATCCTCATTTATTTGGCACTGTAAAGCCAGTGTAGAAATTTAAGTTTTTGGAGTTTCAATTTCATACAAGGAGTTTTCGATTATATATAGAAGGATTTTTTAATTAAATTTTTGGTTTCCAATACTAGGAATCCGAAATGATTTAAAGTGTCGATTTAAATTTAAAATGAAAAAATCCATTATGAAGTGTACAATATTGTTCATAATAATATTTCTTATATCTGTTGGATCAAACTTTTCATCACTCTTAATTTTACTAATCATAGATTATATTTATTTAATATAGTGAACTATGAATTTTTTTAAAAATATCTTTAAATTATCAATTTCATGAATAAAAATATAATATTATTTAGTTTTAAAAATAAAATTTTTAAATTTATTAATTAATAATTTAATAAAATATTAGAAAATATTATTGAAAATTATGTAAATAAAATTGAATGATTAATTACAAACTTTTTTTATTCCACTATAATTTATTCTTTCCCCATTTTTATAGTAATATACTCTTTAAATTGTTCTGGATTCATGGTTTTAACATGATCAAAAGGATGCTTTGACAATCTTTCAAGGTCAAAAATATCCATATTTCCCTTCAAATGTTGCGAAAATGAATTGTTGGGAGAAGAATAATCTTTAATAACACAAATATATGTCTTAGAACAATTAAAAAGAAAAAAAATTAATTCATTTTCTTTGGCATGATATTTTTCATTGTTACAAAACCTGTCTATTAAGTGTGGTAATACACAGTTAAGAGATTCTAAAGGCTTTAGTTTCAGCTCTTTTTTACAGGATTTTATGAATTTATCTAATTCTACTTTATCTTCTTTTGTAATATGTTTAAACTCTATAAATATTAATTTTAATTTTTTATTTTCATAAAAATGAAATATTGCATCAACACTTGAAAATTCATTTATATTAATATCATTATTTTTATTATTCCATTTAACTGCTTTCTTTTTTAATTCATCACCAGAAAATAATTTGATATCAGATTTAACACAAATACGAGAATGTTTTTCTTTAGATTTTGATATGGTTGTGATAGCTTTTTCTGTGTTTCTAAATGAATTAAGAAAATCTTTAAATAAATTATAATTAATAAAAACGGCACTGTAAAATTAGCATGGATTTTCACAATTGAAAAATTGAAAACAGACGATAAAAGTTTAATGACATGTATATGGGCTTAATGCTTTTATGCTAAAATCCAAATTCCAAATTG
>JAITOM010000049.1 GCA_031289975.1 Methanobrevibacter sp.
TCTTTTAGCTATTTTAAATGCAGGAGCTTATTCTTTTTCAATGGCTTCACAATATAATTCAAGACCCAGACCCTCTGAGCTATTAATAAATAATGGAGAAGTTGAAATAATAAGAAAGAGAGAATCTTATAAAGATTTATTTACTAAACAAATAGTTCCTAAAAGATTAGAAAAATAGTGGATTTTAAGAATCATAATTTAGAACCAAGTTTTTTACAATTTATTAATTTATAATGGGGTTGGGGAACAATTATCATTACCCTTTATTTTTCTTTAAAATTGTTATAATATTTTAATATATATTATATTCACTTTAAAATAATTGTATTATTATTAGTTTTAAAAATATTAATTTATATAAATTATTATCTTTAAAGATTTAAATAATCATATTAAGAATTATAAATTCATTATTATAAAAAATAATATTATTTAACATTAATATTGAGTTTTTAAGCATTATTTGATAAATAAAAAAGTGATCAATGTTGAATTTTATTAAATATTTTTTTAAAATAACTAAAAAAATTCATATAATTGAAACTGGGCAACAATTATTTTTTCATGCTATAAATTGATATAAAAGTCATGACCCCCCTATATATGTAGTCATGCATAAACATAGAAAAAACAATGGTTTTTTCATTAATTTTGGAATTGTTGCCCAGTTTCAATTATTTTATAAAACGAGGATTATAATCATAATCCTCACTTTTAACTAAAATTTATTATTTGTTAAAAATGAATATGTGGAATATTAAGAATGAAAAAAATTAAATAATTTAATAAAAAAGATTATCATCCAAAATTTAAGAACTTTTCCAAAATGACTATATTTAAATTATTTTTTTTAAATTAAATAATAAATTATGGATAAAAATTAATATCTAAACATTATATCTATTTATCAACAACAATTGTATCTACTCTATTAATTAAAAATAAGATCTATATTCTACGAATTCTTTAGTGAATTTAATTATTATTTTTAAAAAAGTTTATTTATTAAGAACTTTATCAAAATCACTATAATAAATTAAAAAATTGATATCATGATAGAAAAAGAACTAAATGGTGAAAGTAAAAACATTTTAGAAAAAAATATATCTAAACTAAAGGTCGTTATTTCCAGAAATTCTAACAGAAGACAAAATAGACTTTAATAAATTTAAACAAATCTTTGGATATTACATTTAAGAATACAACTTCACATGACATGGAAAAGCTATTCAATTAGTACAAATTCCATCCACTGGAACATCAAGACCCTGAATGAAGAAAGTAAAGATTGGAACACGAGTTAAACAGTATCTGTATTTTTATTATTTAATTAAATTAAAACATAACTTTTAAATAAATCATATAATAAATATTGGATTAATATAAATTATCTCTTTTGGTGTTTATTATGGGGAAATTAGAATTTAAAATTAAAGATTTCGGTTCAATTAGTGAGGCAAAGTTAAATATTGGAAAAATTAACATTATTGCTGGTGTTAATGGTAGTGGGAAAAGTACTGCAAGTAAGATTTTTTATTCATTTCTAAGTTCCATATCACAGGAAGGAATAGAGTTCCTTGATAAAAGAATTTCCATTTTGTATCAAAATGTAGAAAAGACTATTAAAATCAAAACAGATTATTCTGTAAAGGAATTGATTATAAAACTTAAAACTTTAGTGGATAATATTTTAATCGATGATATATTTGAAAATGATGAACTTAAAAATATTTTCAATGAATTAATGGATATTGAAGTTATTAAAGAGTCTGAAAATGCTATGAATGAGATTAAGGAACTTGAAAAATATTTGAATGCGAAAAATAATATTGAAAAACAAAGATCTTTAGCTTTTGAAGATATATTGGATAATGAATTTAATAATAGTCTTAGTATTATTTTTATTAATATCAACAATTTAAAATCATTTTCATTATAATCATTTTAGAAAAGTCATTTAATTTTGAATTATAAGTTTTTTTATTATATTATTTAATTTTAAATATTATTTATTTAATTTTAAATATTATTTATTTAATTTTAAATATTATTTATTTAATTTTAAATATTATTTTATAAAAACCTATGAGTTTAAATTTTAAATAACATGAATTTCTTTTAATTAATATAATAATTTTAAATCAACATTTTTTTAAAATATTTATTTTTAAAAAAGTTTATTTGTTGGCACTGTAAATTAGCATGGATTTTCACACTTAAAAAATTGAAAACAGACGATAAAAGTTTAATTAGATGTATATGGTCTAAACATTTCCTGCTAAAATCCAAATTCCAGATTGTGAATTTTCATCCTCTTTTTGCACTGCCAAAATGTTTTAATAAGATAAATTTTCATTAAAAGATTATTAGAGGAATAATTATGATGACAACTAATTTAGATGGCAAAAGTAAGAATATTTTAGAAGACAATATAAATAAATTAAAAGAACTATTTCCAGAAATACTAACAGAAGACAAAATAGATTTTGATAAGCTAAAATCAGTTTTAACTAATGAAGTCGATGAATCTCCTGAGAGATATAATTTCACTTGGGCAGGAAAAAGTAAATCTATTGCTGAAGCACAAAAACCATCTACTGGGACTTTAAGACCATGTAAAGAAGAAAGTAAAGACTGGGACACAACAAAGAATCTTTACATTGAAGGAGATAATTTAGAAGTTCTTAAATTGCTTCAAAAGTCTTATTATGATAAAATAAAAATGATTTATATTGATCCGCCGTACAATACAGGAAAAGACTTCATCTACCCAGACAGTTATAAAGATAATTTAGAAAATTACTTAAAGATGACAGGACAAGTTTCTAATTTAGAAAAAAGAGAGAATAATGGATTTAAATTAAGTACAAATACAGAAACCAGTGGAAGATTTCACACAACATGGTTAAATATGATGTATCCTCGATTGAAATTAGCACGGAATTTACTAACTGATGATGGCATCATTTTTATAAGTATTGATGATAATGAACAAAGTAATTTAAAAAAAATTTGTGACGAAATATTTGGGGAAAGTAATTTTTTAGGAGAAATTATTTGTTTAAAGGGTAATGCACAAAATGATGCACAAAACATTCAGCAAAATCATGATTATGCATTATGTTATAAAAAAACAAATGGTGAATTATTCTTAAATATCCGTACAAAAAAAGAGGTTTTTAAAGAATCAAATGATTACTATTATGAAGGTTCTCCTTTAGTTACAGGTGGAGTAGGAGGTACTTTGAATGCTAGACCAAACTTAGGGTATACAATTTATTACAATCCAAAAACAAAAGAAAAAATTGCTATTCCAGACTACAATTTAGAATTAGCGAAAATCTCTAATGATGAAGCTGAGGTATATGAAGACAAAAAGGAATTATTAGAAAAGAATTATATAAAGATTAGAGCTCCAAAGAAAGGTCCACAACTTGGGTGTTGGACTTGGGCATTGGATAAATTTAACAAAGAAAAAGACTCTATTTTAATCAAAAAGACGAAAAATGCTTATACTCCAATTAAAAAAGTGTTTGTGAATGAAAAAGATGTTTATGAAATGAAAGGTCATTTTTATTATAATTTTATTAGAAAATCTCCTTTAAAGAGTTTTGTGGAGATAAGTAGTGCATTGGGTACTAAAGAAACTTCTGACTTATTTGATAAACATAAATTTTTTGATTTCCCAAAAGCAACAAAGTTAATAGAATACTTTTTCAAATGTTCAATTAGCATGGATGATACTATTCTAGATTTTTTCAGCGGTTCTGGAACAACAGCACATTCATTATTAAAACTTAATTCAAAGGATAATGGTAATAGAAAATTTATAATGGTTCAAATACCAGAGTCTACTGATGAAAAATCAGAAGCATATAAATCAGGATATAAAACTATAGATGAAATAGGAAAAGAAAGAATTAGAAGAGCAGGAGAAAAAATAAAATCCGAATCAAATAACAAAAATTTAGACATAGGTTTTAAAGTCTTTAAATTAGACTCTTCAAATTTAAATAAGTGGAATCCTGATTATAATGATCTTGAGCAGACTTTAATAGATAGTACCAATAATCTTGTTGAAGGAAGAACAGAATTAGATCTTGTTTATGAAATCATGCTTAAATATGGGGTTGATCTAACTTTAGCTATTGATGAATTTAATATTAATGACAAAAATGTTTATTCAATTGGATATGGTTCTCTATTAATCTGTTTAGATGATAATATCACAAAAGAAATAGCTATTCCACTGATTGAACTTAAAAATAAACTTTCACCTGAAACTTCAAGAATTGTTTTTAAAGATAATGGTTTTGCAAGTGATAGTGATAAAACTAATATAAAAGAAAGCTTAAAAACTAATAATATTGATGAATTTATTACAATTTAATAAAAAATTATTAGAAACAGTTATGTATAGTATTTCTCCAAACTTTTGTAACATTTTATTTAAAAATTTTTATTAAAAATTATTCTTTCAATTGTTAAAATTTTAATTTAAAGAGATATTACACTTTTTTAAAAATTTAATGAAAAATGGTAATAAAGTTAAGAGAAATACTATAAATTTCCATGCTAATTTTACACAGCCCAAAAGTATAATAATTACTCTTTTCAAAAACATTTCATTAGTAAAAATTTGAATAGTGCATTAATATTCTTTTATTATTGAAAATATTATTCAAAACATATATTATATGAAATATAAATTTTAAATATAAAATATATTGTTTTACCTAATAATTATAACATGCCTAATAATTGTAAACTTTACTAATAATCTTTTAGATTCATTTATATTAAATTTTAATGATTTTTATAAATATAATTTAGAAAATGTTATAAAAGTTTGGTAAAACACTATAAATGAGGCAATGTAAAAAGAGGATGGAAAATCGAAATCTGGAATTTGGATTTGTAACAAAAAAAGTTTAGACCATATACATTTCATTAAACTTTTATCGTCTGTTTTCAGTTTTTCAATTGTGAAAATCCATGATAAGTTTACAGCACCCAAAAAATTAGATGTTAAACTGTATATATATTTTAAATTTTTATTTATAGTGATGTAAAAAATGTTTGTAATTAATCATTTATTTTTAAATATTTTATTTTTAAAAATTTCAATTAATATTATAGTGGAATAAAAAAAGTTTATAATTAAACATTTATATTTATTTGCTTAATTTTCAATAATATTTTCTAATATTTTATTAAATTATTAATTAATAAATAATATTATATTCTTATTTATTAAATTGATAATTTAAAGATATTTTTAAAAAACTCATTACTTAAAAACATTTGTTAAAATTTGAGTTGGATTTTCATGAAATTTTTATTTTATAGTGATGTAAAAAATGTTTGTAATTAATCATTTATTTTTAAATACTTTATTTTTAAATACTTTATTTTTAAATACTTTATTTTTAAAAGTTTCAATCAATATTAAACTAATTTTTTAAATAATAATTTTCATCTTTTTATTTTTAAAAATAATGAATATAATTTCTTCAATTAAAAATTTAATATTAATAGTGTACCTTAAAAATCTCATTACTTATAAACATTATTTCATACACTATCAGTAGTTCGCAAAGTGTTTTTTATATTTTTGTTTTTTAG
>JAITOM010000061.1 GCA_031289975.1 Methanobrevibacter sp.
ATCATGAATATCTATAGAAAATCCTTTTGTTGAATGCAGAACACAATTATCTTGAACATTTGAATTTTTACCAATTTGAATTTTTCCACAATCCCCTCTTACAACAGCATTATACCATACTGATACATTTTCATCGATTTCAACATCACCAATTATATGTACTCCTGGAAATATCTTAGCAGAACCATCAATTTTCATTTTTTCACCTATATTTTGAATAATTTAACTCATATTGTTTATACATGAATTATTTTAATATAAATTAAGTTTAATACTTGATTATTAATTAAATCATATTATTTAATTAATTTTTATAAAAAATTTTTATATGAATGATTTTATTTAGTAAAATTAAATATTAACTAAAATTAAAAAGTAATTTTAATATTCACCCTTATATTTTTCAATCAAGGAAATTCCCCATTTAACCATTTCTTTAGCAGTTTCTTCAGATTTTGATTCTGCAAAACATCTGAAAATTGGTTCTGTTCCGGATGGTCTGATAATAACCCATCCTTCTTCTTTAAAAATTTTAACCCCATCTGTAGTATCTACTTTAAATCCTAAGGTTAAAACTTCTTTTGATATTTTCTTTAAGACATCTTCTTTTATATCATCAAGACATTCGATTTTCATTTTTTCATTGTAATACTTTGGAAGTTCTTCTATTAATTTAGAAAGTGATTTCTTCTCTTTAACTATTACCTCTAAAACTTTAGATGCTGAAAGTGCTGCATCTCTTCCATATACAAAGTCTGGGAAGATTAAACCACCATTTTCTTCACCACCAAATAGACCACCCTCTTCATGAAGTTTTCTTGCTACAAGAAGATCACCAACAGCTGTAGTTATTACTTTACCATTATATTCATTAGCTATATCATAAATAGCAGTAGATGTTGCAACCGTTGTAACAATTAAACCACCATTATTGTCTTTTAACATTTGTTTTTCAACTAAGGCAAATGTTTTATCTCCAGGTATGAAGTTTCCTTTTTCATCTATAAAGATCGTTCTATCTGCATCACCATCATGAGCTATTCCAACATCTGCACCAAGTTCTTTAACCATTTTTATTAAATCTTGAAGATTTGCTTCAATTGGTTCTGGATTTCTCCCTGGAAAATGTCCATCTGCTTGGGCATTTAAAGTTATTATTTCACATCCAAGTTTTTCAAATAGATATGGGGCTGTAAAACAACCTGCACCTGATCCACAATCTACAACTACTTTCAATTTAGCTTTTTTAATTGCATTAACATCTACTCTTTTGATAACTTCATTTATGTATTCATCTATGATTTTATCTTCTTGATATAGAAGTTTAATATTGTCCCAACTTACTCTTTTAGGATTTTTATTGAAATATAATTCTTCAACAGCTAAATCCATATTCCTATCAATTCCTATTCCAAATTCATCAACAAATTTAATACCATTATATTTTGGAGGATTATGGGAAGCTGTTATAATTATTCCACCATCATAATAGTTACGAACTGCATATTGAACAGTTGGAGTTGGTAAAATCCCAAGATCAACAACTTCACAACCTGAAGATAATAATCCAGCTATTATAGCATGTTTTATCATATGTGTTGATGTTCGTGTATCTCCACCGACAGCTATTCTTCCACCAACTAATGATCCATAACTTGCAGCCAATAAAGATGCAAATTCAGGGCTTAAAACTTCATTAGCCACTCTTCTAACACCAAATGTACCAAATAATCTTCTTTTACTCATTCTATCACCATTAAATAAAGAATAATTTTATTAATTTATAAAGAGTAGTGATTTATTAAATTATTAATATATTTAATTTTACAAAATCCAATTAAATATTCGCAATCAAAAATGATTTTTATTTCTTTAAATTAAATTTAAAAGATATTAATATTTAAAAAAATAATTTGCAAAAAATTTTTTGAATTAATACAGTACAATAATTATGCAGAACACTATATTTTAATTTTATTTTTTAAATATTATTATTTTTTAAAATTATAGTAGATTTGATAAAGTTTTTAATAAATAAATTTTTTAAAAATATAAATTTTTTAAGAATAATAAATTTTTTAAGAATAATAAATTTTTTAAGAATAATAAATTTTTTAAGAATAATAAATTTTTTAAGAATAATAAATTTTTTAAGAATAATTATTAAAAAATATTAATTTAAAATTATTTATATTAATCAAATTATATTTATATTATTTAAAATTATAGATTTTTATAAAGTGATATTTAAAATTGAATAATTTAATAAAAAAATTATCATTTTAAAATTTAAGAACTTTTTCATAATGACCATTGCATTTAATTGTCTTTTTTATTTTTTAAATACTTCTATTTTTATTTAATAATTTTATATAACTCATATTATATAATTCCATTTTTAAATAAGTTATTATAAAAATAATTTATTATAATCAATATAGTCTAATGAAAGTCTTTATAAAGTTATTTTTCAACTTATCTATCTTTGATTTATGATTTACTCATATCCTGTGAAAATCATCATGTTCATTTTCAGTGTTAATTTAACCATCTACTTATTGAGGAGAAAATAGATTATATTTAGATATAAATCAAAAATTATATAAATCTGATTTTGGAAATAGGTTTATAGAAACTCGTAATTAAACTTGTATTTAAAAAATTGAAATTTTATAATAATACTTTAAAAATATCATTATGAAAAAATAAACTTGTATTTAATAAAAAATTGAAATTAAACTTATTAATTAAACTTATTAATGAAAAATAGGTATTAATGAAATATGTGTTAATGAAAAAAATAGTGATAGTGGAAAGTTGGTGTTTAAATGAGAGGAGGAGAGGCAATAATAAAGGCTCTTAAAGAAGAGGGTACAGATGTTATATTTGGATATCCAGGAGGACAAATTCTTCCATTTTATGATATGATTTATGAATCTGATTTAAAACATATTCTTGTAAGACATGAACAATCAGCTACTCATGCAGCTGATGGGTATGCACGAACATCAGGAAAAGTTGGAGTTTGTGTAACTACATCAGGACCTGGAGCTACTAACATGATTACAGGGATAGCTACTGCTAATATTGATTCATCACCAATAGTTGCAATATCTGGTCAGGTTGCAACAAGTTTAATTGGAAATGATGCATTTCAAGAGGTGGATATGATAGGAATAACCATGCCAATTACAAAACATAACTATCAACCAAATACTCCTGAAATAATTCCATCCATTATAAAAAAGAGTTTTGAAATTGCATCTTCTGGAAGACCAGGACCTATTGTTATTGATGTTCCTAAAAATGTCCAAGAAGGAGAACTTAAATATTATGAAAAAGATTTGTTTCAAACTCCAGGATATAATCCTAACCTAAAAGGGAATATTAAACAAATAAGAAAGGCTACTGAATTAATAAAATCTTCTAAAAAACCTGTTTTACTTGTTGGTGGAGGAGTAATAATAGCTGATGCTTCAAAAGAATTAAAAGAACTTTCAAACTTAATTAATGCTCCAGTAACTACTACTATGATGGGTAAAGGTGCATATCCAGAAGACGATGATAAAGCACTTGGAATGATTGGAATGCATGGAAGAAAAGCTGCAAATTTATCTATAGAAGAATGTGATTGTTTAATAGTAATTGGGTGCAGGTTTGCAGATAGAACATCATGTAGTTTAGACAATTTTAACCACACTAAAATCATACATATAGATATTGACCCTGCAGAAATAGGTAAAAATATTAATATAGATATTCCAATTGTGGGGGATGGAAAACAAGTTTTAAAATCATTAATATTTGAAATAAAAAAGAATAAATATAAATTTTCAAATAATTGGATTAAAAAAGTAATAAGGATGAGAACGGATTATTATCCTAAACTAAATTATGATGATTATCCATTAAAACCTCAGCAGGTTATAAAAGAGATATCAGAAGTTTTAAATGATGACACGATTATAACTACTGATGTTGGTCAGCACCAAATGTGGATGGCTCATTACTTTAATACAAATAAACCAAGGAAATTTATAAGTTCTGGTGGACTTGGAACGATGGGATTTGGTTTTCCAGCAGCTATTGGAGCAAAAGTAGCTTTACCTGAATATGATGTTATTAGTGTTACTGGAGATGGTGGATTTTTAATGGTTTGTCAAGATTTAGCAACCATTAAAGAGTATGATTTACCAATAATTATTTGTCTTTTTGAAAATAGAACATTAGGAATGGTTTATCAATGGCAAGAACTTTTTTATGGCAAACGTTTTTCACATTCTAAGTTAGGAAACTATCCTGATTTTATTAAGTTAGCTGAAAGTTTTGGAATTAATGGGGAATATGTTAAAAAAGCTGGAGAAACCAAACATGCTGTTAAAAGAGCTATTAAATCTGGAGAACCGACTTTATTAAATATAACTATTGATAAATCAGAAGCTTTACCAATGGTTCCTCCAGGCTGCAGATTAAGCGAAATTCATGGGGAGTATAAAACTGAAAAACCTTAAACAATACAAATTAATATGTATGATTAATTAAAATTGAATATGTATTGTAAAGTTGGATCATACCCATGAAACTATAAATAAAGTAAAAATTGAAACTCAATGCTTAAGAACTAAAGAATTTAAAAGAAGTGATAGAATGAAAAGTCATATTATTAGTACCTTAGTAGAAAACCGTCCAGGTGTACTTCAAAAAGCTCTAAGTTTATTTACAAGAAGAGGATTTAATATTGATAGTATAACAGTTGGAGAATCAGAAACAGAGGACTTAGCAAGAATGGTATTTATAGTTAATGGCGATAAAAAAATTCTTGAACAAGTTACAAAACAATTAAATAAATTGGTGGATGTTATAAAGGTCAGAAGTCTAAATCCTGAAATAACAATTAAGCGAGAACTTTGTTTAATAAAGGTTAAAGTAGAAAATGAACAAAAAAGAGGGGAAATAATTCAACTTACAGACATTTTTAAAGGAATTATTCTTGATGTTGGTGAAAATAGCTTGACAGTTGAGATAACAGGTAATCCTTCTAAAATAAATAGCTTTATATCTTTATTAAAAGGGTTTGGTATTAAAAAAATTGCAAAAACCGGATCAACAGCTATTGAAAGGGATGTTTAATTATAGGATTTCTATAATTAATTGAATTCAATCAAATTATAGATTTTTTTAATTAAATTATAAATTTTTTAAAAACATTCAATTTAATTAATTTTAAAATTATTTGTATTAATATGGAATAATAAAATGTATTTAAGCTTATCTTGAGGTTTTTAAAATAAATGACATTATATATCCTATAATAATACCCATGATATTTTATTTAATTGTTTATCTATTTTTTTAAAAGAGAAATAATAGGAAAAGATTTCTACAGAAGTTTTTGGAACTTAATACTTTTTATTTTCTTTATTCTTTTTGGAATTAGTAGTTTAACATTACTTCTAAACTATACTGAAAAGAATTTCATTGAGCATTTATTACTTGAATATCATAGTGAATTTGGAATTGTATTAATAATGATAGTGATTTTCCATATACATATCTATTGGAAACAAACTTTGAAATTATTTAAAATATAGTTTAGTCTTTAATTAGAGTGTAAAAATGAAATATAAATTAAAAAATAGAGAAAAAAGTCATTTAATAAATCATTTAAAAAAAAAAATTGCTTTCATTACTCTTTTTATATCTTTAGTTACACTTGGAAACTCTTTTGCAAAAGATGCTAATGAAGATAAAAGTACAGGCCCAATAGATTCACATGGTGAAGAAATTAATGATATTAAATATTCAAATGAAGGTGTTTTTAACAATGATAATTTAATGGGAGATCATGGAAATACTGATTATTTTATTATCCCTATAAGTTTAATCATTATAACTATCTATATATTTTCTTATTTTTTAGCAAAAAGGTATTATAAGTCTTAAAATGAATAATAAAATATGGAATATATTATTATTGGTAGCAATGTTTGGCTCAGGAATTACAGGTATTCTTCTTATAATTGGAATTAAAGGCATTATGGTTATTTTTAAGGGTATTTTAACTTTTTATCATGTGGAATTTTCAATCATTATGGTGATTTTAGTGTTTATACATATCCATAAGAAACCTATTAAAAAGTTATTCAATTTTAGGTGGAGGAAAACTATCATATAAAGGGATCTTCAAATTAATATCTCATAAAAATTAGTGTAATGTATTTTAGAATTTATTTATAAATGAAAACTGATTTTTTAAAAACTCCCACTGTTGATTCTCATTTTATATAATTTAATATATACATAATTAGAATCAAGAGTTTAGAGTAGTAAAAATTAAGAATTTTCTGAAACTTTAAAAACTAAAGTTTTTTAAAAATTATGAAACAAAAACTTTATAAATATAGTAATGAAAAATTTTTGTAATTATAGTGGTGTAAAAATGTTTGTAATTAATCATTTATTTTTAAATATCTTGTTTTTGGAAATTTCAAATTATAGTGGTTTTGATAAAGTTCTTAATAAATAACTTTTTTTAAAATTAAATATTATTAAAAAATATTAATTTAAAATTATTTATATTAATTATTATATATTTATATTAATATATGAAATTTAAAATTATAACTTTATTTGAAATTTAAAATTATAAATTTTTATAACGTGACATTTGAAATTAAATTATAGTGGTTTTGATAAAGTTATTAATAAATGAACTTTTTTAAAAATAAATATTATTAAAAATGAAGAAAATTAAAAATTTTCTGGCTTATAAAATCATAGATTTTATATTATAAATATTAATTAAAAATATATTTAAAATTATTGATTTTTATAAAGTGATATTTAAAATTAAATATTTTAATAAAAAAATTTTTCATCCAAAATTTAAGAACTTTTCCAAAATGACTATAAATTTAATTTAAAGAAATTAAAATCAATATTTATTACAAATATTTAATTGAATTTT
>JAITOM010000218.1 GCA_031289975.1 Methanobrevibacter sp.
TATTAAGAACTTTATCAAAACCACTATAATTTATATATTTATTATTTTTAAAAAAATAAAAATTATTATTTAAAAAATTAACTTAAATATTAATTTGAAATTCTTAAACAGGCGAATAAATTCTCCTAAGTTGAAAATAAATTTTCAACAATAAGATATTTAAAATAAATGATTAATTACAAACATTATTTACATCACCATATTTATAAAAATTTTTAATAAATACACTTTTTTAAAAATAATATAATACACTTTTTTAAAAATAAATATTATTAAAATATACTAATTTAAAATTAGTTATATTAATTAAAATATATTTATATTATTTAAAATTTAAAATTATAGATTTTCATGAAATGATACTTAAAATTAAGTAAATTAATAAAAAACCATTATTTTAAAATTTAAGAACTTTCCCTGATGATGTTATCAATTTATGTTTAAATAAAGTTTTTGGTATTGCCAATTTTTATGGATTTTTTAAAATTTTATATTTCAATTTATAAATGAGATAGTTATTCAGAGATTTCCCATTTATTGAGACAATCTGCAAAAATCAAAAATTATATAAAGATGAGTTTGGAAATAAGTTTATAAAAACTCAATGATGAATAGTAATAATTAATGAATAGTAATAATTAATAATATGTTGATAATATGAATTTGAATAGTGTTTATAAAGAAAAAATTAAGGAATCATTAATAATTAGTTTTTGTATAGCTATGGGAACTTTATTTGGAGTATTATCCTTATTTCTATTTTATTATTATAATATATCTATTTTTGGTTATAATCTTGGTTTGATTTTCTCACCATTATTAGCAGGATACACTGAAACATATCTCGCAAAGAAAATTCATGGAAAAACAACAGGAGCAGTTAGTGCATTTATATTATTTATAATAACTGTTATTTATGGATTTATTTTAATCAACGCAGGATTAGGATTTAACTTTGTTACAATAGGAAGTGCAGCTGTTATACTGCAAGCCACCTTTCCAATTTTAGCAGAATACTTTTTAGTGGTATTTATATTTGGTTTAATAGCTTACTTATCAGGGATTTTTAAAAAAATTCTTTTTTATATGAGAAATGGAGTTTATAAACTTATTAATTATACTCCTAATGATTTAAATTCTGAAAAAAATATAAAATATGATCCTAATATAGAACATGCTGATATAAATGATTTAGGCATATTATTTTTAACTGCAACCCATACAGGAAATAATAAAATTATAGATTATAAAGGAATTTTTGAAAGTAAAATTATTATTCACAATACCAAGAAATTTTTCACTAAATCATCAAACAATAATCAAAAATTTCTTGATAATCTTAAAAAAGCAACAGAACAAGCAATTATTAATTTAAGTGTTGATTTAAAAGAATATAATTGTAATGGACTTTTAGACCTTACAATTGAGTATGATACAGTTGGAAATTTTGGTGATGCAAATCAAATAATAGTTCGAGGAACAGGGATAGAATTAGGAACTTAATAACACTATTAAATCAACTTTTATAATTAAATATTTTAAGACCATAGAGAAAATATCTAAAAACCTGTTAGTATTTACAAATTGATAGTTTTCAAACGATTAATAGCCTCTTTGAGATTTTCATAGGAAGTAGCATAAGAAATTCTTATATTGTTTTCACAAGATTCCCCAAAATTTTTTCCTGGAACTAATACAACACCAGCTTTCAATGCTTTTTTCACATAATCATTAGCATTTTCAATTTTAGGAAAAACATAAAATGCTCCTTGAACATTATTATATTTTAAACCTAAATCATCTAAACCAGTTAAAATAAGGTTTTTTCTTCTTCTAAATTCTTTTACTAAATTTTCAACATATTTATTAGAATTTTTTAATGCTTCATAAGCACCTATTTGAGAAAGAGAACTTACACAAGCAGTATTATATTGATGAACTTTTAATATTTCATCGATTATATTACTTTGACCTGCTATATATCCAATTCTAAGACCAGTCATAGCATAAGCTTTTGAAAATCCATTAATTAAAAGAGTATTTTCACTAAATTTAGCTGGAGAGTAATGTTTCCCGTTATAAATTATTTTTTCATAGATCTCATCACTAATAATAATAAAATCATGATCAATAGATAAATCACAAATAGCTTTAATATCTTCTTTATCCATAACCGCACCTGTTGGATTAGAAGGGGAATTTAATATAATTCCTTTAGTTTTTGAGTTTATTTTATCATAAACATCCTCATATTTCATTTTATAATCGTTTTCAAATGATGTTTTAATTGGAATTGGTTTTGCTTCAGCTAATTCAATAGATGCTTTATAAGATAAGAAACCAGGATCAGGAATTAAAACCTCATCATTTTTATTAAATAAACTTTGTGATGCTATGTATAATGCTTCACTTGCTCCTGTAGTAACCATGATTGATTTTGAATCAAAATTTAGAGAATTATCTTTTTTAAGTTTTTTAGATATTTCTTCTCTAAGCTCTATGCAACCCATATTAGATGTATAATGAGTAAAACCTTCATTAAGACCATGTATTATAGATTTCATGACATTTTCAGGTATATTAAAGTCAGGTTCTCCAATACCTAAGTTAATATCATTTTCACCAACTTCTTCAAACATTTTTCTAATATCGGATAAATCTACTTTTTCAAGTCTTTTAGCCATTTGTATCATGATTTTCTCCTTTGTAATTTATATTATAATCTTATTTAATTATCTTTTAATATAAATAGTGTATGAAATAATGAGGGTGTCAAAAAGTATGGAGGTTTTCATATTTTTTATCATCATTTTCACGATTCTACAGGAGAGTCTATATTTTCTTTTATGAAGATTCATTTAATCAGTATCGTGTAAAA
>JAITOM010000286.1 GCA_031289975.1 Methanobrevibacter sp.
GTTTACAATTGTTTAAATCGCCCCTGGGTAATGGGTTAAAAGCTTTGAGAGAAGGAACTCCACAATATGAGTTCTAATCAACAAGAATCCCCTGTCTTTAGACAGGGCGAGTATCAAATTAATATACACTAAAAAGGATAACCTATTAAATAATTAATTAAAATCGGAGAAATTATAATGTCCTGGGAAAATGCACCATCACATATTTGTAGAGGTGGAGATGTTAGAGCCTTAGCATTTTGTTGCCCACCAGTAAAACCATGCCCTGTTTTACATGCACTTGAAGATGTGGATATTACACCACAAGAGTATATCTCTATCAAAAATGAATTTGGTAAAAATACAAGATTAGGAGAAGGTGCTGGAACATGTTTCGGATCTTTAGTTTGGTGTTGTAAATCATCAAAACCATGCCCACTTAGAGACAATGTTATGAGAAACATTGGTATGGATGAAAATGAATATCTTGCTCTTAAAAAACAATTATCTGATAAATTAGTCAACAATAAACATGATGTTGAAAAGAATCTTGAATTACTTTCTAAAACATTTAATGTGTCCAAGGAAATAGCTATTAAAGCACTTCAAAACAGTAACAATGATTTAAAAACAGCCACCAAATTACTTAAAATGAGAAGCTTAGAATCTGAGGAATTAAGCTCATAGTAAGCTTTCATAAAGTCTTTTTAATATTAAAGCATCCTGATCTAAAAGTGGAGACTCACAAATAACCGTTGCTTTAAAATCACATTCAATTAAAGATTCAAGAAAATATTTAGGATCTGGACCATAATCCAATTCATTTAAACTGTGATGTCTTCTTTCACCTGATTTAATATATTCTATTCTTGTAAAATGACAATGTAATCTTTTAATATCCAATTCATCTTCAATAGTGGAAAATATTTTATTGTAATCATTTTTTGTTTGGATTAAACCATTATCACGAGCATGAAGATGAGCAACATCAATTGTGGGTTCAAAATTATTAAATTCCCTACAAATAGCTATTATATCACTAAGATTTCCAAGTTGAGATTTTTTACCCGTGGTTTCAGGAGAAAAAGTGAAATTCGTTATTTCTGATTGGTCTATTTTCTCTAAAACTTTATTAATAGTAGATTTAGCTATTTTTAATGTATTTTCTTTACTTTTTAAATAGTATCCTGGATGAAAAACTATTCTGTATGCCCCCATACATTCTCCAACTTGTGCTGATTTAAAAAGAATATCTATTGAATTATTGATTGTTTTCTTATTATTTGAGGATAAATTAATAAAATAAGGAGCATGAATAGATATTAATACATCATGTTTATCAGATTCTTCCTTTAAAATATTTGAAGATTTTTCACCTATTCTAAGACCTCTACCAGCTTGATACTCATAAGCAGAAAGTCCTTCATCAGCAATATATTCTGGAGCTTTATAAGCAGGACCATTATAATCAACAGGTCTACCTGCAGGACCAAAAATAATTTTAGATTTCATATAATTACAACAACTTTAAGATATATTTTTAGATTTTTATAGAACCAAATGCAAAAGCAATGAATGTAATAAACATTCCAATTTTAATTAATTTAGAGACCTTATTTGAACTATCACTATTATGATTCATTTGTATTTTATAGGCAGCCACAATAAATATTATAATGGCTATTAAAAGCAATATAAGATAATAAATATTAAAAATCTTAGTAAAGTAAAGAACAGGGCTGATAAAGGTAGGAATCAATATAAATATTGAAGCCAAAATACTTGAACTTTTTAATCCATATTTAATAGGAAAGGTATTAAGATTCTCTAATTTATCTCCTTTTATATCCTCCATATCTTTAACAATTTCTCTTGATAAAGTCATCATAAATGCAAAAAAAGATAAAATCAATGGAACATATATTTTTCCAAGAATTAACCCCCCAAATATAAAACAAGACCCAGTTAAATAAGCAACAGCCACATTTCCAATCAAAGGTAATTTTTTAAGGTTGCGAGCATAATAATACAATACTAAACAATTTAATACAATTAAAACACATGGTAAATAGCTACCCACCATAACAGAAATTATAATTCCTAAAATAATAGATATTATAAACAAGGATAAACCATAATTTTTAGCATTTCGTAAAGAGATTTTACCTGAAGGAATAGGTCGCTCCTGTCTATTGATAGAATCAATTTTATAATCATAGAAATCATTGATGACATTACCTCCTCCAGTAGCTAAAAAAACAGCCAAAATACCTATTAGTAAAGGTAAATCAATGTTTTTCTCTATAATTCCCACTAAAATAAGTGTAATTATAGCCATTAGTCCATTAAAAGGTCTCAATATCTTTAAATAAGGATTCATAATATCTTCTTTACTAATTAATATATTTTAGTTGATGAGCAGTGTTTAATAATTTAATCAATGATTTTTTATAAAATTATTTACTATTTAGCTATTTTTAATTTCATTATCTTATAAATGTTGTGGCATAGTTTTTGTGGATTTATCTATTCTTATTTTCAAAAAATTTTTTATAAAATATTTTTTAAAAAAATTGATAGTTATATTTTAAATTAAAATTAAAAGATTACTGATCCATTTTAAATTATAAATATTTGAAACTGGCCAACAATTATTTTTTCATGCTATAAATTGATATAAAAGTCATGTCCCATATATATGTAGTCATGCATAAACATAGAAAAAACAATGGTTTTTCATTAATTTTGGAATTGTTGCCCAGTTTCATTTTTTAATTTTTATTAAAATATTCTAATTCTTAAAATTATCTAAAAAATTTTATTAATTTATAATTAAATTGTTTATTTTATTTATTTTTTAAAATTAATAATTTTAATTTTTAAAAAAATTGATTTAAGAAAAATTATAACTAATGATTTTTGCAAAAAATTAGGTTTTAAACTGTATATTACTATTTGATAAAGTTATTAACAAATAATTTTTTTAAAAATAAATATTATTAAAATATATTTATTTAAAATTAGTTATATTAGTTAAAATAAATTTATATTATTTAAAATTTAAAATTATAGATTTTTATAAATTAATATTTAAAATTAAATAATTTAATAAAAAAAATTATTATCTAAAATTTAAGAACTTTTCCAAAATGAATATAAATTAAAATAATTAATTTCAGAAAACATCATACTAATAGTGATTAACTTATAATTTCTGTGTTAACTACTACTTTTTCTTATTTTAATTTCATATAATCAATTAAGTTGATCTCTCTTTTTGGCACTGTAAAAAGAGGATGGAAATTCACAATTTGGAATTTGGATTTTAGCATAAAAGCATCAAGCCCATATACATGTCATTAAACTTTTATCGTCTGTTTTCAATTTTTCAATTGTGAAAATCCATGCTAATTTTACACTGCCTCTTTTTTCTATTATCTTTACTTTTTTAATTTATTTATTAACCTATTCGTATGCATTTATAGATGCATTCCTTTAGAAATGATATATCAAGATCATTTAATATTATTACATTATAATATGCTAATGTTTGCATATTTTAAATTTTAATTCTCCTTTATATATTTTACTTTCACTAAAACATAATAGCTTTAAAGAAATTATTTTCTCTACTCACCTATAAGTTTCATTTATATACTATAAAAGACAATAAATAAATTTTATAATCAAATCATGATTTTTTAAATTAAGACACACAATTATAATTTTTTAATAAAAAATAAAAATAATTCATATTTTAGTTAATATAATACTTTTAAGAATATAA
>JAITOM010000383.1 GCA_031289975.1 Methanobrevibacter sp.
TATAGTGGAATAAAAAAAGTTTGTAATTAATCATTTATTTTTATTTTCTTAATTTTCAATAATACCATTTAATATTTTATTAAATTATTAATTAATAAATTTAAATATTTTATTTTTAAAAATAAATAATATTATATTTTTATTCATGAAATTGATAATTTAAAGATATTTTTAAAAAACTTATTACTTAAAAACATTTTTTAGTTCACTATAGAGAAAAAATAAAAAATTTTTTCTATAGTCCTTTTGGAAAAGTTCTTAAATTTTGAATAATAAATTTTTTTATTAAATTATTTAATTTCAAATTTCACTTTATAAAGATCTATAATTTTAAATTTTAATTAATATAAATATATTTTAATTAATATTTTTTAATAATATTCATTTTTAAAAAAGTTATTTGTTAAAAACTTTATCAAAACCATTATAAAACAAGTTTTAAGTAAAAAAAAGCTTTGCTTTTCTAAGTTTAAAAATAAAAAATTTTTAAACTAAAAAATCTTTCAGATTTTCTAATTGAAATAAAAAATTTCACTAAAGAAAATCGAAGATTTATTATCGAAGATAAATTAGGAAAATCGAAGATTTTTCGTTTTCTAAGTTAAAACTAAGTTTTTAAAGTGCAAAAGATTTGATTCTAAACTATAAACTAATAAATTAGATTATTCAATGAATTAAAATATATAATATTAAAGAGATTAATACTTTTTTTTAATTAAACATAATAATTCTGGAAGATTAAATGAAAGTTAGAAACAGATATTTTTTAAATAAAAAAAAATTAAAAAGGATTAAAAAGGATTTAGGGGAATATTCTTCAATTCTACACAATAAAAAAAAGGTAGAATACTTAGAAGCTGATCCTATACCTTTTATCTTAGTCGATGATGAACCAACAGTCATATTAATTGATGATAAACCGTATCCTACATTAAAATATTTAATCAATAATAAGGACACGAATATTAAGGAAGTCGTTGTTGATATGGGTGCTGTGAAATTCATGGCAAATGGTGCAGATGTTATGAGTCCAGGGATTACAGATGCTTCTGAAAATATAGTTAAAGGTGATATAGTTGTTATTGTTGATGAATCCCATGGCAAACCTTTAGTTGTTGGACTGAGTTTAATTACAAGCAATGAAATGATTAATAATGATAAAGGAAAAGCTGTTAAAACTCTTCACTTCATTGGTGATGATATTTGGAATCTTAAAATTTAAAATAAACTTCTATATCCTTTAATTTGAGAGTGTTTATATGGAACTTAGATATTCCTCTGGAAATATTAAAAATCCGAATGTTCATAAAATTGGTATAATGGCTCTTGGTTCTCATTTAGAAAATCATGGTCCTGCACTTCCAATTGATACCGATGCAAAAATAGCTTCTTACATTGCATTAAATGCATCATTACATAGTGGAGCTAAATTTTTAGGTGTTATTTATCCAGCATATGAAATGGATGAAATAAATCATGGAATACATAACAGTTTAAATGATTTAGTTAATAATATCATCGAAACTTTAAACTCTGGAAAGAAATTCTTAGGTATTGATAAAGTAATTATTGTAAATGCTCATGGAGGAAATTTACCTCTTTATCAATGTTTAGATAGAATTGAATATGAAACTGATCTGATTATTCAATTAAACAATAAAATTGTTGAGAGAGAAGGTCCTCATGGAGGTTCTGGTGAACTTTCAATGGGCAAAGTCTTAGGAATATTAAATGAAAACGAAATTGAAAATCAATCTAATGTAAAAGTATATGGTGAGGTAGGATTATATGAGTTTAATGATGCCAGAGCAAAAGATCCTAACATTGAAATGGGTGCCATTGAAGTTGAAGAAGAGGGAGTTTATGTTGATTTAGATTATGGAAAACAATTATTTAACTTAGCTATTAATTCCGTTCTATTTGATATTGAAAAATTCTTAGATTTTTAAATTTATGCTGATATTGCATAATTTAACTAAAATAAAATCTTTAATTTTTTATATTTATAAAAACTATTGAAATAAATATTTAAATAAGAATATTAAATTAATATTAAGTTTTATTTAAAAAAATAAATTATATTACAATATTAAATTCTTTTTAATTAATTAAAATGAAATATCAGTTTTAATTGATTTAATTTTTTAATAATTTGAACTAATTATTGTAAAAAATAAGCTTTTAAATCTTTGATTTTTAATAATATAAATATATTTAAATATTTATATTAAAATTAATTCTTTTAAAATATTTTATTTAATAGATAAATCTTTTTAAGTAGAAATAATTTTTCATGAAAATAGTTAACAACAACTTCTTAATATTAAAAATAAATAGTTTAAAGTATAATACATTTAATAAAGATGTATAATAAAAATATATTGGTAATAAATAATAATCTAAAGTATCATTAATTGGATTAGATAATATGGAAGAATTAAAAAACTTTATAATGGATATTAAGCATGAAAATGAGAAGTATTATTCTTTTAGTGAAGAAAATACAAAACAAAAATTTATAACACCCATTATTAACTATTTACAATGGAAAATTTTTGACCCTAAAGAAGTTAGCATGGAAAATCAAGTCGGGAATCTAAAAGTAGACTATTCTTTAAAGCATCAAAATACGAATAAAGTCTTCATTGAAGCCAAAAGAGTCTCTGAAAAGTTAGAAAAACATCAAGAACAGTTACTTACTTACTCATTTAAAGAAGGAGTTAAAATAGCTATTTTAACAAATGGTTTAAAATGGTGGTTTTATTTGCCATTGAACGAGGGAAGTTGGGAAAAAAGAAGATTCCATATTATTGATATCGAAGAGGATGAAACAGAAAATATAGTTAAAAACTTTATTACATTTTTAGGTAAAAATAATGTAATAAATGGTCGTGCTATTGAAAATGCAGAAAAACACTATGAGACTAATAAGATACAAGGTTTAATTGATAGTAATATTTCTAAGGTTATTGAGGATCTATTATCAAACCCTACACCTGAATTTTTAGAAATTTTATTGCCACTAACTGAAAAAAAGACTGGTATTGAAACGGACTATGGATCAATTAAAAAGAGCTTAAACCAGCTTAAAATTAAAAATAAAGGATTTGAAGAATTAGAACTTTCTCAAAAAAAAAATGAGGAGAGTACGAATTTGAAGCAAAAAAACAAATATTTTATTTTAAAAGGTGAAAACTATCCAATAAGTGCATACAAGGAAGTACTTCCGGAAGTACTTTCTACTTTATCCAAAGAAGAACCAGAGTTTGATAAAAAAATCCTAAAAAACGATTGTGGTGGATCAAGAACTTATTTTTCAAAAACCTTAGGAGACTTAAAAAAACCTAAATTAATAAATAAAACAGATGTTTATGTTGAAACAGATATAAATACTCGAATGGCTTTTAAGGTATTATGCAAAGTATTAGATTCATTTGGGTACAAAAAAGATGATATAAATACCAATTATGATAAAGGTAATGAAATTATAGATACAATACTTCAATAAGTAAGGTGTATGATTACCATAAAAAATCCAAGATAAATGAAGTAAGATTTAACTTATTTTAAGAACTATAGTTGGAAACTTGAATTTTGGCAAAAGTATTGTTTTAAATTTTCTTTTAAATTTAATTTTTTTGATTAAATTTCTTATTCTTAAGGAATAATTAAAATAAAACATTTAGATTTCAAATTAATAAAAATATAAAGAATAATTTTAAAAATTAAAATATTTTACTAAAATTAAAAAATTTTGAAAATGCCAAAAATTTGGTTCTTGACTATAGTTGATTGCTAATTATACATTGGAAATAAGTTAAATGAATTTTTCAATTAAAAGAATATTGGAACAATTTATATGAAAAACTTTTAGAACTTAGTCACATTTAAAATAAAGATTTAATGATTAAAAAATATGGAGATAATAAATGATTGAAGTTAAAAACCTTAATAAATCTTATAAATTGGATAATGGAGAAACTTTAACCGCATTAAAAAATATAAACATAAGTGTTAAAGAAGGA
>JAITOM010000067.1 GCA_031289975.1 Methanobrevibacter sp.
ATATTAAAATAAAATTTCAAATATTTTTTGAGTTGTTTCAAATTGAGCTGATGGCACTGTAAAAAGAGGATGGATTTTCGCGAATGAAAAATTAAAAATATAGGCTAAAAATTTGATGACCCATATATGCATTAAATTTTTTCTGCCTAAAAACTAAATTTCGGATTTTAAATTTCCATGCTAATTTTACACTGTCTTTATAGTAATAATGTTATGTTTTCATTTTTATGATATTTTGATGTATAAAGTTTAAATAATAAAAAAGTAAAATATGATTATTATATACAATTCAAAAAAAAGAGAGAAAATAGGTTAAAAACTATTAAAGGCAATTAATTTTAAAAATATCTCATGTGAGGGTTGAATATGGAAAAAGATATTAGGGGAAGATTATCTTTAGGTGTGGCTGAATTTGATGAATTAATAGGAGAAAATAAAATTTATGTTGATAAGACAAGTTTTATAAAAAAGATGATGGATCATGGTGAAACTTATTACTTTTTATCTCGTCCAAGAAGATTTGGCAAGTCTTTACTGCTTAGTACTTTAGAAAATTTTTTTCAAGGAAAAAAGGAATTATTTAAAAATACCTATATTTATGATAACTGGGATTGGGATAATTCCTATCCTGTCTTACATTTAGATATGAGTCAAGTTTCAAATAAAACTAATAAATTATTAGAATTAACACTTTCAGATTATATTAATGAATTTGCTAAAGATTATTGTATTGAATTAAATGAAAACTTACCCACAGATTATAATTTTCATGTTTTAATTAAAAAATTATATGGGAATAATGGTAAAAAAATTGTTGTTTTAATTGATGAATATGATGCCCCTATAATAGATAACATAACCAATACTACAGTAGCAAATGAAAACAGGAAAATAATGCAAAATTTTTATAATGTTTTAAAAGCATCAGAAGAACATATTAAGTTTGTTTTTGTCACTGGAATTAGTAAATTTACAAAAACATCCATATTTTCAAAATTTAATAACCTAACTGAACTTACCTTAGATGATGATTACTCTACAATTTGTGGTATAACTCACAATGAATTAAAAAAGTATTATAACGATCACATACAGGTTATGGCAGATAAAAATAACTACACCTATGAAGAAACTTTAGATAAAATTAATTATTTTTATGATGGTTACAGCTGGGATGGTAAAAATAATGTTTTTAATCCATATTCTACTCTCCGCGGGTTATCTCAAAAAAAATTTCAAGGGTTTTGGTTTTCAACTGGAACACCAAGTTTTATAGCTGAAATATTTAAAACAAGAAAAATAACCACGGATTACTTCAAACCAACTATATTAAAAGCAACAGAATTAGATGCTATAGACCCAGATAACATTAATGAAACAACCTTACTTTTTCAATCTGGTTATTTGACAATAGAAAAAGAATTTATTGAAAATGATGAATTTTATTATTGTCTTAAAATACCAAATTTTGAAGTTGAACAAGCTTATAAAGAAAATCTTACAAATATTTATCTTGCAGATGTTAAAAATGAGTTTGATAATCTTCAAAATGATATGTGGGACTGGATTAGAAATGGTGAATGTGATATGTTAGCTAAGAAATTAAAAATAAAGCTTTCAAGATTACCTTATTCTCTTAGATTAAGTAAAGAAAACACGGAAAAATGGAAGTTATATTCGGCGATTTTTTTAACTTGGTTGGATGAAATGGGCATGAGATTCGATGGAGAAAAAACCATAGGTCATGGGATAATTGATACTGTGATTGAAGAAAATGATGATCATGTAGCTGTTGTTGAAATTAAATATAGTGAAGATCCAAAAAAGTCATTAGATTCATTAATTAATGAAAGTTTTAAACAAATCCATGAAAAAGAGTATTACTTGTCTTATGAGGATAGGGATGTTTCCTTAATTGCTTTAGTATTTAAAGATAGACCAATTAAAAATGGAATAATAACAGATGTAAAATGTAAAATAGAAATATTAAGTCATGATTAAAATTTTTATTAAATTATTGTATAAAATAATAATAATAATTTTTTAGTAATATTTATTTTTAAAAAAATTATTTATTAAGAACTTTATCAAAACTACGGCAATGTAAAATTAGCATGGATTTTCACAATTGAAAACAGATGATAAAAGTTTAATGATATGTATATTGGCTTAATGTTTTTATGCTAAAATTCAAATTCCATCCTCTTTTTACAGTGCCAAAACTACCATAATATAAAGTAATTTTTTTAAATAATAATTTTTATTTTTTTATTGTTGAAAATTTATTTTCAACTTAGAAGAATTTATTCTATGTTTTTAAAAATAATAATTATAATTTTTTTAATTAAAAATTTAACATTTATTGTATAGTTTATTAAAATTTTTTATTTCAATTAGAAAATCAGAGTTTTTCTTAATTTTCAACTTTTAATGTTTTACTAAATATTAATTAGTAACAATGCTTATAATATCTCCATTAGAAAGTTTATAATCACTTCCAACACGAATATTCCGTCTACTATCTATTCCATGCATAAATTTGTCTCCAATATCTGTATGGATCGTATATGCTAAATCTCTTGGTGTTGAACCATTTTTAATGAGAATAGAATCAGGAAGAACATTATTTTTTTTATCAGTGAATTTATGCTGGTCTTCAACAGGATATACAACAATTAAATCTAATAATTTGAATATTGCTCTATTTAAAGTAGTTTGTACACCTGTCCCACCATACTTTTCTAAAACATTAGTTTTAATATATTCTAATGCTTTTTTTTGATTATTATTTAGTTCATCTTCTTTTAAGATATTAAAATCTTTATTTCCAGGTTTATAATCTATTAAACCATTCTTTGTGGCTCTTATAAGTGCTAATTCAGACTCTGCAGAAGCAGGTATCATATCAGGATATTTCTCTTTAATCCTTTCAATATTTTTTTGGGAACTTGGAAGATCTGCTTTATTTGCAACAATTAACATTGGCTTAGCTATTTTAAGAAGATTTCTAATCAATGTTTTAACATCGCTGTCACTCCATTTACTAAAATCAGAATCTAATGTTCTTTTTGCTTCAACAATATTTTCAATAGCTATTCCTGTTCCTGATAATTGTTCATAAATAACTTTAGATACATCTAATTTTTCAGCCCCTATTTTTCTAATTAACTTCGCCCAGTTCTTTTTTAATATTTCATAAAGCCACATTAGAATCTCTTCTTCAAGGAATTCAATATCTTCAAGTGGGTCATGACTTCCTTCTGTAACTGGTCGTCCTTCTTCATCAGTTGAACCAGATGCATCAATTATATGAATAAAAACTTTAGCTTGTCTAAGTTCATCTAAAAATTTATTTCCTAAACCCTTACCAAGATGTGCTCCTGGAACAAGACCTGCAACATCAATTAGCTCTATAGGTATAAACCTAATTCCATTAACACATTTTGAATTTCGAGGATTACAATCTATATTTAATTCTTCACACGGGCATTTACTTGTAACATAAGCTATTGCCTTATTTGCATCAATTGTTGTAAATGGATAATTAGCCATTTCAACCTTAGATGAAGTGGCAGAATTGAAAAAAGATGATTTACCAACATTTGGCTTTCCTGTAACTGCTATTTGAACCATAACATCCCATAATAATTTATATTTTTAATTTAAATATTTATTCACTTTTAGATTATATAAAATTTTAATATTAATTTGGATATTTATAATTTAATTTATATTTTATTCGTTGATTCAGCTGTTAGTCTATATATTCATAGTATGATCCTTCTCCACATGCCTTACAGATACCTACACCATTTCTTACAATATATTTATCATCTTTTACAATCTCATTACAGATAGGACATACAATTTTACTGAAATCTTTACCTGGAAAATCAGATTCTTTTAATCTTAATTTTACTTTACGAAGTGAGAAAAGTTCTTCATTTGGAGTACTACTAAGACGTTCAACCAAATCTTCCTTGGATTCTTCCTCATTTTGGTTTTGAATATCATTATCTGTAATTCTAACTCCTTCACCAGCGGATATTTTATAGAATGTGGCTGAAAACCTACCATAATCCATCAATTTAAGAGTTCTTTTACCAATTGTACATCCAGATACAACTTGAACAGCATCAGCCATACATCTATCTATTTCAACAAATACTAATAAATCTTTATTTTTTTCATTAAGCTTCATACCTAAATGTTCTAAGGCATGCATTGTCATTTTAGTACCCATTACAATACCACCACATAGATGACCATGAAACTTCTCAACTTTTGCTAATTGTTCTTTAAAATCTTTATTATCCATAATAATCACTCCACATATTTAATTATCAATTTTATATACTAAAACAATGATAATTTAATTAATGATTTTGTATAAAATTTTTTTATTTATAGTGATATATTTTAGGTAATAATTTTTATTTTTAAAAATAGTATAGTCATTTTGAAAAAGTTCTTAAATTTTGAATAATAAATTTTTTTATTAAATTATTTAATTTTAAATATCAGCTTATAAAAATTTATAATTTTAAATTTTAAATAATGTAAGCATATATTAATTAATATAAATAATTTTAAATTAATATTTATAAAATCTATGATTTTATAAGTTAGAAAATTCTTAATTTTCTTTAGTGAAATTTTTTATTTCACTTAGAAAAACGAAGTTTTTCTTTATTTTTTAATAATATTTAATTTTAAAAAAAGTTATTTATTAAGAACATTATCAAAACCACTATAATTATAATTCGCTCATGATACCGTATCAATGCAAAAGTTTTCTAATAATTAAATTGATTAAAACACTAATTATTTTACTAAAGTTTCATTAACTTTTAATTTAATGCATCGATACTATCGTCTTAATCAAGTTTAATATTGAACATACATTTTGAAATGATAAGTATATATATATACATGAGCATTATAATTTTGGTTAATTAAAAATTTAATGTTTTTAATGTAATTTAAAAAACCTTATTACTTACAAACATTATTTCATACAATATATTAAAATTATTGTTTTAATATGATTTATTATAATATTAATGAATTTAGAATAATTATAATTTAAAATTATAATAATTGATTAAATAAAATTTAAAATCAAACAATATTTCATCTATTTATAAATTTCATTAGTTAAAAATTTTACTTCCACTGTATTCATATTCATAAAAAATTTCATATTTTTCTAATATATTTAAAATCGCTGATTTTTTTAATTTTCATTGTTGCAAAATTTTCATCCTTGTAAAATCTTTGATTTTTCTATTTATTCATTGTTATATCTTCATTTTGAAATTAATATTCTCATTTTGAAATTGGTATTAAATGGCATCATCATTGAATTCCTCGGTTCTTATTCTTACTACCTTTTCAATATTTGATACGAAAATTTTCCCATCACCTATTGAACCTGTTTGACCATTTTCAACAATAGCTTTAATAACATCATCTACTTGCTCTGCTTTAACAACAATTTCTATTCTGATTTTTGGAAGAAGATCAACACAATATTCAAAACCTCTATAAGATTCTTTTATTCCTAATTGCTTCCCTCTACCCTTTACCTCCCATACTGTCATTCCACCACAACCTAAATCTACAAGAGCTTTTTTAATAGCTTCAAATCTTGAATCTCTTACAATAGCTACAATTCTTTTCATTTAAACTTCTCCAAATTTAATTATAATCTGTATCCAGTTTCTTCATGAACATGAGTATCTAAACCTTCGATTTCAACACTCTCTTTCACTCTTAAACCTATTAATAGGTCAACAACTTTAGCTATTATGAATGTTACAATAAATGCATATATTATTGTAGATACCGTGGCTATTAATTGAATTGTAAGTTGTGAAGGATTACCATGTAGGAGTCCATCGACACCACCAATGGTTGCAACTGCAAAAATCCCTGTAGTTATTGTTCCCCAAATACCTGAAACACCATGCATTCCAAATACATCGAATGAATCATCGTATCCTAACTTTGGTTTAAGAATTGTGACTGCATAGTATGATAATATGGAAGCTCCAATACCTATAACTATTCCTCCACTAATATCTACAAATCCTGCTGCTGGAGTAATTGCAACAAGTGCAGATATAGCTCCTGATAAAGCACCGAGTATGGTTGGTTTACCATCATGAATTGTATCAATAATCACCCAAGTTATAAGTCCAACTGCTGCTGCAGTATTACTTGTTAATAATGCCATTCCAGCAAGCCCATTTGCAGCTAAGCTAGAACCTCCATTAAAACCCATCCAACCAAACCATAAGAATCCTGCTCCTAAAACTGTATATCCAAGGTTATGTGGTAATAAGGTTTGATCTTTCCGCTTACCTACTAAAATAGCTACTGCAAGTGCAGATAAACCAGAACAAGTTTCAACTACGGTTCCTCCAGCGAAGTCAATTACTCCCATTTCTTGTAACCATCCTCCACCCCATACCCAATGTGCTATAGGGATATATACAGTAGTCATCCATAATGAAATAAATATTATCCATGCAGAAAATTTCATTCTCCCAACAACAGCTCCTGAAACAAGCGATGCTGTTATTCCTGCAAAAGTTAGTTGGAAAGCAATGTAAACTACTGTTGGAATTGTTCCATGAAGGTCATTTATACCTATTCCACTTAGAAATAGATTAAAAGGATTTCCAATTAATCCATTAATGGTTGAACCGAATGCAAGTTGATAACCATAGACAATCCAGATTATACTTACAATTGAAAATGCAATTAAGGTTAAAAACATTGTATTTAGCATGTTCTTTTTCTTAGCTAATCCACCATAAAAAAATATAATTCCTGGAATACTCATTAATAAAACCAAAATTGTAGAAATAAGTACCCAACTTGTATCTCCACTACTTAAAACATCTGCTACCATATTATCATTTTATCCTATTCTCATAATATTTTATAAATATATTACAAAGTTTAATCTATCCATTATTTAATATATATTATATAAATAATCAAAATTTTTCTTAAATTTCATGTTATTCTTATATTGTAATATATATTAAATAAGTTTTACTTACCATTTATTAAGTTTAGTAATTAAATATTATTTTAAGGCTAATGCAATATACTTAAGAAAAAAATAAAGTTCAACAAATAATTATAGTGTTTTACCAAACTTTTATAACATTTTCTAAATTATATTTATATTTATAAAAATCATTGAATTTTAATATAAATAAATTTAAAAGATTATTAATAAAGTTTATGAATGTTAAGTATGTTATAAATATTAGCTAAAACACTATATTTATAGTAATTATAGAAAAGTTCTTAAATTTTGAATGATAATTTTTTTATTAAATTATTTAATTTTAAATATTACTTCATTAAAATTTATAATTTTAAATTTTAAATAATATAAGTATATTTTAATTAATATAAATAATTTTAAATTAATATTTATAAAATCTATGATTTTATAAGTCAAAAAATTTCTAATTTTTGCTATTTTTTAATAATATTTATTTTTAAAAAAGTTATTTAATTAAGAACTTTATCAAAACCACTATAATTTTAAAAAAATTCAAGTATTTATTCATAATATTAATTTACATAAAGTTTTAAATAAAAATGTTCTTTAAATAAAACTTAATTAACAAATAAGCATATTAAACACTTATTAATAATTTTATGATATTTTCAAATAATAGTTCATAATCATTGAATTATATTCTATTATGGACTCTTAATGATCGTGGTAACGGTTTAATCTTTGCTGGTGATCCAATAGCTAAGTAAAAAGGAGGAATACTTCTTGTAACTACTGCACCAGCAGCTATCATTGCTCCTTCTCCAATTTCCATATTGGATAAAAATGTAGAATTAGCTCCTATTGAAGCACCCTTTCTTATTTTAGGTCCTTTTAAATCATAATCTACTCTAATAGGATATCTATCATTAGTAAAACAAACACATGGACCTATAAATACATTATCTTCAATTAAACTATTAGTTGGAATATAAACATTGGATTGAATACTAACATCACTACCAATAAGCACATTTCCTTCAATAACAGTATTAGTTCCAATTAAAACATCATCTCCTATATTAGTATTTTCTCTAATAACAACATTATGTCCAGTTCTAAAGTTATCACCAATGATTACATCATTATAAATTACACTATTTGAACGTATTGTGTGGTTTTCACCGATGATAAGAGGTTTACTAAATCTTTTATAGTTGACTCCAAGCTGAATATTATTTTTAGCTAATTTTGGCTCATCTAAGGTAGATTTATCTCCAAAAATTCCTAACTTGACCATAAATATATCGATTCCTACAATAGTTACTATTAGTTAAATAATATGAAAATTTAATAATTAGAATATTCATTAGCAAATAATTATCCATTATAATATCATAATTTGTAATTTACTATGTAATATTAATATACTATTTTATTATATATAAATTTAACTTATAGCATGAAGTCTCATAAAATGTGGAGTTTTTTTAAAACTATTAAGAGTATGTCCAATAATTCAATTTTTTTATTAGATTATTAAAATAACCTTTAAAAGGAATATAAATTTATAATATTATTTTAATTTAAATATAAATATTATTTTATAAGATTAATTCATGTTTAAAGTTTATTATATCATTTATTTTTGAAATAGAAGATTTAAAAATTTTGATAAAAATAATTCTTGGGTAGCCTAATAAATAAAATAAAAAAATTTAAGAAAGATTTACAATGTCTTAAATTAATTCCTTAAATTAATCAGATAATTAATAGCTATAGTGATGTAAAAAATGTTTGTAAGTAATGATTATTTTTAAATATCTTATTTTTATAAATTTTAAATTAATTTTAAATTAATTTTTTAAATAATAATTTTTATTTATTTATTTTTAAAAATAATAATTATAATTTTTTTAATTAAAAATTTGACATTTATTATGTAATTTAAAAAATTTCATTATTGAACTTGTTCAATTAGAAAA
>JAITOM010000115.1 GCA_031289975.1 Methanobrevibacter sp.
TTTAAATTTAATTTAAATAATTTAAAGAAATAAAAATAATTTCTGATTGCAAATATTTAATTGAATTTTAAATAAATTAATATATAAATAAAAGAAAATAATTTTGCAAAACACTATAAATGAAATGAAAAGATAATAAATTAATATGAAATTTATGAGGTTAAAATGAGAAAATTTAAAGAAGTAAGACAAGATTTTCCAATATTAAATGAATTTATTTATTTGGATTCTGCAAGTACAAGTCTTACACCAATACCAGTTATTGAAGTAATGAATGACTACTATTGTAATTATAATTCAAATACTGGTAGAGGAAATTATAGAATAGCCATTAAATCCAGTGATAAATTAGAGAATGCGAGAGTAAAAATAGCTGAATTTATTAATGGAAATCCTGATGAGATAGTTTTTACTAAAAATACTACCGAAGCTATTAACATTGTTGTAAATGGTTTAAACTTCAAAAAAGGGGATAATGTTATTGTTTCAAATATTGAACATCATTCGAACCTTGTTCCTTGGTTAAATTTAGGTGATCTTAAATTAAAAATAGCTAAAGTTGATGATAGTTATACTATAGATCCTGAGGATGTTAATGATTTAATAGATGAAAATACAAAATTAATAGCTATTACTCATATATCTAATGTTTTTGGTTCAAAGCAGGATATTGATGAGATTAGTAAAATAGCTAAAGAAAATAATCTTTTATTTCTTGTTGATGCTGCTCAATCAGCAGGTTATCTTCCAATTGATATTAATAAAATAAAACCTGATTTCATGGCTTTTCCTGGACATAAAGGATTGTTAGGTCCTGTTGGTACGGGTTTCTTATATTTAAAAAAAGAAATAGCTGAAAATTTAATGCTTAAGAATCTTGGTGGTGGAACCGTGACAAATATTGAAGGAAATAAATTTACATTAGAAGATGTTCCTTACAGGTTTGAAGGTGGGACTCAGAATATTAGTGGTATAATTGGTTTAAGTAAAGCTATGGATTATATAAATAATATAAAAATAGAGAGTATTGAAAAATATTGTAGTAAACTCACAGAAGAACTTTATGAGAAAATTTATTCAATTGATAACATTGAAGTATATGGAAATCCTAATAATATTCATCACACAGTTTCATTCAATGTTAAAGGATTAAATCCTTATGATGTAAGTAAAATTTTAGATGAAACTTCTAATATTTGTCTTAGAAGTGGATTTCATTGTTCAATACCAAGTCTGCGAAGTATTAATTCTGAAAATGGCACCATTCGAGCTTCTATTCATTGTTATAATAATTTTGAAGATATTAAAAAATTGTATGATGGGCTTAAACTTATAAGTCAATTAAAATAATAAAATATAAATTAAACTGTAGGGTTTTGATAAAGTTCTTAATAAATAATTTTTTTTAAAACAAATGTTATATGTTAGAATCAAATTATTTTGCACTTTGAATTAAGTTTAAAAGATAAATATTAACATTTAAAAAAAAATAATTTATAAAAATTTTTTGAATTATAGTCATTTTGGAAAAGTTCTTAAATTTTGGATGATAATTTTTTTCATTAAATTATTTAATTTTAAATATTAATTTATAAAAATCTATAATTTTAAATTTTAATTAATATAAATTTATTTTAATTAATATAACTAATTTTGGCACTGTAAAAAGAGGATGGAAATTCATAATTCGGAATTTGGATTTTAGCATAAAAGCATTAAGCCCATATGCATGTCATTAAACTTTTATCGTCTGTTTTCAATTTTTCAATTGTGAAAATCCATGCTAATTTTACAGTGCTCTAATTTTAAATAAGTATATTTTAATAATATTTATTTATCAAAACTACTATAACATAATAAATTAATTATACAAAACACTATAATAGTTTTTCGAAAATTTAAGTTTTATACAATATTTAAATTTTATACAAAATATAAAAAACACTATAAAACAATATATATTATAAAAGCCAAAAATTAATTTAAATATGATAATTTTATAATGTTAATTGGGGTTAAAAAATATTATAGGGATTAAATATGGAAAAAGATATTAGAGGAAAGTTATCTTTAGGAATTGCTGATTTTAGTAGTTTAATTGAACGAAACAAGATTTATATTGATAAAACCATGTTTATAAAGAAGATGTTGGATCATGATGAGACTTATTATTTTTTATCTCGTCCAAGAAGATTTGGTAAAACATTACTTGTTTCAACCTTAGAAAATTTTTTTCAAGGAAAAAAAGAATTATTTAAAAATACTTATATTTATGATAAATATGATTGGAATGAAAAATATCCAGTAATAAGAATATCAATGAAAAAAGTATCAAATGAAAGTCCTGAAATATTAAAAAAAGATCTTTTAGGATTAACTGAAATAATCGCTGATAAGAATAATATTAAATTAATTGAAAATGTTTCATACATAGTTAAATTTGGTCAACTAATTGAAAAATTAGCTGAAAATAATAATAACAATGTTGTTGTTTTAATTGATGAATATGATGCACCTATTCTTAAAAATTTAAGTAATTTAAAAATAGCTAATAAAAATCGTGAAATATTACAAGAATTTTACAATGTCTTAAAAGAAAGTGAAGAATATCTTAAATTTGTTTTTATAACTGGACTTAGCAAATTCACAAAGGTCTCTGTTTTCTCCACATTCAATAATCTAAGTGAACTTACCTTAGATGAAAATTATTCCAATATTTGTGGTATAAGTCATGAAGAACTCAAAAACCATTATAAAGATCATATACAAGTTATGGCAGATAAAAATAATTACAGTTGTCAAGAAACTTTAGATAAAATTAATAAGTTTTATGATGGTTATAGTTGGGATGGTAAAAACAGAGTTTTCAATCCTTATTCTACACTTAATGCTTTATCTCAAAAAAAATTTCAAAGCTTTTGGTTTTCAACTGGAACACCAGGATTTATATCTGAAATATTTAAAACAAGAAAAATAACTGAGGATTATTTTAAACCAACGGTATTGAAAGCAACGGATTTGGATGCTATTGATATAGATAATATTAATGAAACAACTTTACTTTTTCAATCAGGTTATTTAACAATAGAAAAAGAATTCATTGAAAATGATGAATTTTATTATTCTCTTAGGATTCCTAATTTTGAGGTTGAGCAGGCTTATAGGGATAATTTATTGAAAATTTATTTGAATGAAGTTGAAGAAGACATCATT
Organism: Methanobrevibacter sp.; assembly: GCA_031289975.1. Taxonomy (GTDB): domain Archaea; phylum Methanobacteriota; class Methanobacteria; order Methanobacteriales; family Methanobacteriaceae; genus Methanovirga. The sequence continues at coordinate 3,214 of JAITOM010000115.1, forward strand.
GATTCTCATGATGATTTATGGAATGATATTAAAAATGGAATTTGTGAGAGTTTGGTTGATTATTTGATGATTCAATTTGATGAAATTCCTTATTATCTTAACATTACTAATAAAAGAGATAGATGGAAAGTTAAACAAACCATATTTTTAACATTGCTTAAACATTTGGGTTTTAAAATTAGAGGTGAAGTAGCAATTAGTCATGGTAGAATTGATGCTGTTTTTAAAGATAAAAAACATGTAGCTATTACAGAGATTAAATACACTCAAGATCAAAAAAAATCCATAGATGATTTAGTAAATCAAGCTTTAAATCAAATCCATGAAAAACAATATTATAGACTTTATAAAAACAAGAAATACATGGTGATTTTACTTGCATTAGCATTTAAAGATGTTAAAATTAATAAAAAAGATATATTAACTGATGTGAAATGTAAAGTAGAAATGCTAACCCCTAAAAGTTAATTAAAAAACTTTTATTAAAACTTTTATTAAAACTTTTTTTTGATGCTGTGAATAATTCAACTGATGAATATGGGTGGGACTCAGAATATTGGTGGTATAATTGGTTTAAGTAAGCTATTGATTATATAAATAATATAAAAATTTGATGAAGCTTCTAATATTTGTCTTAGAAGTGGATTTCGTTGTTCAATACCAACTGTAAGAAGTATTGGTTCTGAAAATGCCACCATTCGAGCTTCTATTCATTGTTATAATAATTTTGAAGATATTGAAAAATTGTATGATGGACTTAAACTTATAAGTCAATTAAACTAATATAATATAAATTAAACTAATATAATATAAATTAAACTAATATAATATAAATTAAACTAATATAATATAAATTAAACTAATATAATATAAATTAAACTAATATAATA
>JAITOM010000116.1 GCA_031289975.1 Methanobrevibacter sp.
TAAGGTTCCACAGGCTCCACAGAATTTTATGATGTATTCAACTAATAGTGTGGGTTCTCTTCAGTCTACTGCTAAGGAAGAGTTTTATGTATCATAATAATTATTTTTAGGCTCATGCATACGACACATAGCAAAATTTTTAATTAAGTTAAATTGAAAATAGCTTATAATTATTTTAGATGTATTTACATTATTTACTAATATAATGATATCTACATTTAATTTAAATGATTTTTATAAATTTTATCAAATTTGTCATATATTCAGTATATATATTTAATGGGTGTATTTGTGGGGAAAATAAGGAGAAAAAAAATGAGTATTAAGTTTAAATACTTGAAAAAAGAAAATATATATTTATTCATCAGTATAATATGATATTGACTGAAATATTTTTATTTCATGCTTAGTTTTTAAAACATGAATATTAAATAGGATATCAGTAGAAAATAATGATAAATTAGCCCTTAAATAACTATGCCATTGTCTCTTAAGATAATTTTTATTTAATTGGTTATTATTTGTATCAATCAACTCCAAGATATTTATGTACTTGAGGGATTGTTAAAACATCCATGTGCTTTCCACAAATTTCAGAAAGTTTTAAGATTTTTTTTTCTTTTCCTTTCCAGTAATTAATCGGACTTGAAGGTTGAATTATTAAAGGAACATTGTTATTAGATATTTTCTTAGATAGCTTCATTACCACTTCTTCAAGCTTATTAATTTTTGTTGATGGAAGAACAACAATTTTACAATAAACCTTAACCTTTTTCTCCATTAATATTTCTATGGATTTTAACTCATTTTCAAAAATATCTGAATTCCATCTATTGAAGTGTTCTGGAAGCTTAATATCCATGGAAGCATAATCAATATTATTAAGTAAATTTATTTGCTTATAAAGTGAACCATTAGTTTCTAAAAGTGCTTTTATTTTTGTTTTGATGTTAATTTCATGAATTACCTTATTAATAAACTCAGGATATAATGTTGGTTCTCCACCAGTAAAAGATATTGAATGTAGGTCTGGAGTTATAAGTTCATTGATTTTATTTACTACATTTGCTGTGGTTAATACATTTTCATGGTCTTTATCTTCACTATCTAATGTATCACAGTATATACAATCTAAGTTACAACCTGAAAAACGAACAAATATTTGTCTTCTCCCTATAAGAATTCCTTCTCCTTGAATACTTGAAAATATTTCTGAAATTGGTGCTTTCATAATTTACAACCTTTAAAAGCTCAAATTAACAATCATAAATCTGTTTTGAAAAATGCTCCTTGACCAATTCCTTCGTTTACACCAATTGCTATGGATGAAATATTCCCTTTAGATGAAATATCTTCAATTAACTTCTTCGTGAAATATTTTGCTAATTCTTCAGCAGAACTATGCTTTAAAGGTAAAAGAAATGCATCTATTTTAGGAATTTTATATTCCTTCTCTTCAATACTAAACTCTATATATTCTCTATTTTTAAAGAAACCCAAATCAATTTTTTCATCGGTATTGGATTTAAATTTAATTTCATTATTAAAAATAGGTATTAATATTCTATGATCAAACTCTTTACATACTTCAAGAATTGACTTTTTAACATCTTTAAAATCAACTATAAAATCAAAAGATCCTGATGGTTCTCCTTCAATTTCAGCATCTACAAAATAGCTATGACCATGTATGTACCCACAAGAATCATGAGTAGGTATTATATGTGCAGATGAAAATCTTAAATTGGCATTAATTCCATTAATCATTATTTTCATATTTTACCTGTAAATTATTATTTTTTATTAAGATAATGTCTAACTATTAATTTTTTTGAACTTCCACGACCTTTAGGAGGTCGTAGATTCTTGTTCCTCTACCTAATGATAGATTTATCACAAGCAATCCCCACCGCACCGATGGTTAAGATTCTACTTTTTTACTACCTTATTATTACATTCTCCACTATACGATTGGTTATCTCTCTAATGAAAGAATTGCTAAAGTTAGTTTCAAACCTAATGACTGTGAGAATTCTAATTTCACATTTTATTATATATCAATATTAGTATATATAGTTCTCGGTTTTAGGAGGGTGTAAACTTTTATGGAGGTTTATCAAAATTTAAGGTTTTCTTTATATATAAAAATCCGAAATTTGCAAAACCTCCATACTTTTTGACATCCTCGGTTTTAGTTACAAAAATTCATCTACAACTTAAAAAATAAAAAATTTTTTTGAAGTTGTAGTTTTCTTTTTGTGATTATGATAAAACTTTTCAAATATCTTATTTCATTCAAATATCTTATTTCATAAACAGATACAGTATAAATTTTAAATTTAATTAAAACTCAATGCTGCCAACTTAAGAATTTTTGATTAAAATTTCTATCTAAACTCTTTTTATACAATCTCTATTTTTAATTTCAACCCAAGTTTAAAAAAATAATTTTCTTAAATTGACAGCATTGAATTAAAGTTATATTTAAATTAGAACTATATTATAAATTTATATTTCTTTTAAAGAATATTATTAAAATTTTATATTAAAATTTTAATTTTAAAAATTAGAAACGGAAAATCTCCGATCTTTAAGTTATCTTTGCTAACAAATGTTTGATTTTCTTTATAGTGGTTTTGATAAAGTTATTAATAAATAAATTTTTTAAAAATAAGTATTATTAAAATATATTAACTTAAAATTGTTTATATTAATCAAATTATATTAACTTAAAATTGTTTATATTAATCAAATTATATTAACTTAAAATTGTTTATATTAATCAAAATATATTCATGTTATTTAAAATTTAAAATTATAGATTTTTATAAATTGGTATTTAAAATTGAATAAATTAATAAAAAAATTATTATTTAAAATTTAAGAACTTTTCCATAATGACTATATTTTTAAAATTTAATGAAAATCAAAAAAATTGTTAGACAAGCTCTAAGGAGTGAAAGTCTTATTAATTTTATTTAAATAATCAAATTTACCTTAATATTCTTGTTTTTTCCTGGAAAGAAATAGCTAAATCCATTATGTTCCCATTTAAAAATGCCGAAACTGTTAAAATTACACTTCCAGGAATAATATAACAAGGAGTTCCTCTCTCAACTAAATACACATTTTTATTTCCTAATGCTGCACCAACCATAGCCCCAGCAATAATCCCTACTGATTCCATGTCTTTAACTGTAGCTAAAACAACAGGGTCATCAGTTTCATTTGAAACAAATCCAACACCAGGAATTTCTTTTGTCTTGTTTTCTATCTTTTGAGAAATATCACTAAGACCATTCATTGAAGATGCTGCTTCAATTGTAGAATTTGCAACATCTCCAACAAAATTTTCACCAGCATAGGTATCAAAGGCTAAAATTACTGCATCAGGATATCTATCTTGTTTTATTTTTGCTTCAGCATAGGAAATACCTTCACCTGCTTCTTCTTTGTTTTTAGAAATACCTTTCAAATCTCCAATATCCTCAGCACAATCTCTTAAAACATCAACTATACTATTATTAATATCTTCAACTAAATTATCTTTAACGAAAGCTGAAATAACAATATCATCACCAGTTATGTTTGTAAGTCCAACTTTTTCAGCCCCTAATTCTTTAATCCTATAAAGATTATCTTCAATATTCTTAATCAATGTTTCTGATACTGAAACATCATTTAAAGATATGTCTGCTCCAATAGCTATTGCTTTCATTCTTATCACCGTAACTTACATTTTATCTTAATTTAAAGAAATAAAAATCATTTTTGATTACAAATATTTAATTGAATTTT
>JAITOM010000145.1 GCA_031289975.1 Methanobrevibacter sp.
ATAAAATATTTAATTTTATTAATTAATAATTTAATAAAATATTAAAAAGTATTATTGAAAATTAAGAGAATAAAAATAAATGATTAATTACAAACTTTTTTTATTCCACTATAATTTAAAATATAATATCATTAAATTTTTAAAAAAGTTTAATATTTCTTTAAATTAAAATTTGAATAATTTAAAGAATAATTTTTAATAAAAATTTTTAAATAAAATGTTACAAAAGTTTGGAAAAATACTATAGATTAGCTATTAAGTAAATTATCACCGTTTATTAAATATTCGGATAATATTATTTCTTTTGCTTCTTTATTCTGGATATTTCTTCTTGAAATGTTAAATATTAAGTTTTCCATGTAGATTTTAATGATGTGATAAATTTTAAATTCCGTTTCTTTAATATTACTTTCATAACCTTGTTTAATATCATTTTCATTTTCTTTTTTAATATTTTTTATCTCTTCAAGTGTTCTTTTTATTGTTTTTTTAGGGATTGAACCTTTATCAATTATTTCAATAAATTTATCTAACTCATTTATTTCATCATCCGTGAATTTATTAAATCTTTTTAAAGCCATTAAGATATCTCTTAATTTCTTCTCGTTATTAGTTCCTTTTTTACTGTGTTGAAGATCATCTACATTAAAAAATTCTTCAAACTCTAATTTATTTTCAGTTAATAATTCATAGAATTCTTTTTCAATTTTTTCTCTTTTGGTATCTTCAGCTGTTTTTAATAACTCCACTGTATTTTTAAAGTCTAAATCTATGACTTCTTCTTTGTTGTTAAGATATGTTTTTGTAAGAGGTCCTTTTCTAAAGAAGGTTATAAGTCCATTATTCTTAATTTTTTTATTATTTGATTTTTTAGAAGATCTTACTTTCTTAGGTAGGTTCTTTATTCTATTATACAAATCTTGATTGTTATCCCTTATATCTCTGATTACAGTTAAGTACTCCAACTCTGCATCTTCTTCTTCACCTATGATTGTTTCTTTTGAATTTAATTTATTGAAGAGTTCATGATATTTAATTTCTTCATCTGCAAGTAATTTAGAATCCGTTCCTAACATTTCAATGAAAGCATGTAGTTTTGATTTTGCAGCATCTTCTAAGGATAGATGTTGACTAATATGACTTGCTGGGAAGAAATTATAGATAAATATTTCTTCAAACTTAGTGTTGACTCTTTGAACCCTACCTACTCTCTGCATCATCCTTGTTGGATTCCATGGAATATCGTAGTTAACAACCACATTGGACTGGTGTAAGTTCATACCATGAGAGAGTACCTCTGTAGATATTAAGATTCTGTAATCATTTTTTGGATCTTGAGCATTTCCATCAAAATTTTCTATAACCAAATATTTATCATCACCAGGCGAGCTTCCAGAAAATCCAAGTACCTGATCATCAAATATAGGATTTAATTTATCTCTTAAATGTTTCATCGTATCTTCTGATTCTGTAAATACAACTACTTTCTTTTTAAGATTCTTATCAGTTTTAAAAATATTTATGAACTTGTTTAACTTAGGATCATCATCAATATCTTTCCATAGGTATTCTATTCTTTCCAAAATAGATAAATCATGTTGTAAATCTTTTATAAAATCTTCATTAAATTTATCAGAAGAATAAGTTTCAGCATCACCTTTTTCAATTAAAAAATCTATTGATTCAAATTTTTCTTCATCGATGTATTGATAAATTTTATTAATTTTTTTCTTACTGATATACACATTTCCAGATTTATATATTTCAATAAATTGTTTATATGAATAAATAAACCTATTAATTGACTCTTTAAATGCATAAAAACTACTTTCTAATCGTTTGAATAAAATAGTTTTCATGAATTTACCCATGTTTATTTGCGGTGCTTTTACCTTATTTAACTCACTAATATCTTTAAGATAAAGTAAAGGAGTGTATCTTGAGTAAGTAAACTCTTCTAATATTAACTTTAAGGTTTCATTAAAAATTTTATCCAATTTATCATCAAGCTCATAAATCACTGGTACAGGATCGTTAACATCTGGAAATCTTAATCCTTGTTTTTCAAGATCCTTAGAATAATATTTAACAATACCATTTCTTGTTCTTCTAACCATAAGAGGTCTTAATACGGTTTCCCTAATATCCTTAGAACTTTTCTGAATTTCTTTTAAATACTTCTCTTTATCATTTTTCAATTTATTTAATTTTCTCTCAATATTTTTAAAGTATGCTTCTAAATCCCTTACTTTAGGATTAGCTAAGGTTGAATCATGGGCATTTTGGAATAATTTAAGTTGTGCGAGAATATCTGAAGGACTGTTATTGTAAGGTGTTGCTGTTACTAAAATTATTCTTTTTCCCATGCAAATTTGATGAAGTAGCTCATAACCAATAGTATCTTCATTTTTAAACTCGTGCGCCTCATCAATTATTACATTTTGATATTTTTCATGCCCATCTCTAATTAATTGATCTAACTTTCCTTTAGAGCAAGGTTCCAGATGATAATTAAAATCTATTGCTGCATTAGTCCATGACCCAGGATTTGACTTTTTCAACAAATTAGGGGGAGCTATAACAAGAGTTCTACCTTTTATTTCTTTAGCTAACATAGTTGCCATATATGTTTTTCCAAGCCCAACCACATCTGATAAGAAAACTCCTCCATGGTTAGCTATTTTTTTCTTAGCATCAATAACAGCATGCCATTGGTATTCCAATTCCATAAATCCTTCAGGAATTTCCTGATTAAAAAGTTCCATCTGATCTAAGTTAATATCCTCCTGAAAATACTCGTATAAAAATTTCAGATAAAGTTCATAAGGAGTTATCTCGTCATTTAACCATGTCTTTTTAGTAATTGTATTAATATAAGGTTCACTAACATCTACACCATCTTCCCATAGTTCATTGAACTTTTCAAGAGCAAAATCATAGTCTTGTTTGTTTTTTAATTCAACATTGAATTCTATGTTATCTTGAAGTCCTGCCTTTGTAAAGTTACTTGAACCAGTGATAACTCTGCCAACATCCCTATCTTCATCTTTAAAAGTGCTTATATATAACTTAGCATGGATGTTGGTATTTCTGTAAGCTTTAATTTCAAGTTTACCTGACTTTAACCATTCAATGAACTTTGTTATTCCTTGCTCAACATTTAAAGAGTCTTCTGATTTCTCTAATTCTTTTTTAATATCTTCAGAAAATTCTTTTTTAGTTTCACTATGAGAAATCAATATGGTTTCCTTTGATTGTTGGATTAAATCGTATGTTTTCTTATCGGTACTAATTCCAACTAAAACTCTTATTTTTTTAGTATTTTCAAGAGATTTATAGAGTTTATAGAAACCACTCGTATAAAAATAACCTACTAAAACATCAAAATACTGTGTATCATTAATTAAAGTGTCGAATCTATCAACTAATTTATTACCTTCCTCATTTGTAATGAATTTACTATCATTTGACATCAGAATCTACCATAAAGTGTGATATAGTGGTTTTGATAAAGTTCTTAATAAATAAACTTTTTTAAAAATAAATATTATTAAAAAATAGCAAAAATCAAAGATTTTCTAACTTATAAAATCAAAGATTTTATAAATAACAAAAATTAGAAATTTTTTGACTTATAAAATAATAGATTTTATAAATATTAATTTAAAATCATTTATATTAATTAAAATATATTTAAATTATTTAAAATTTAAAATTATAGATTTTTATAAAGTAATATTAAAAATTAAATAATTAAATAAAAAAATTTTTCATCCAAAATTTAAGAAC
>JAITOM010000191.1 GCA_031289975.1 Methanobrevibacter sp.
TGAAAAAGAAAATAGAGTATGGATATAATATGATTAATCACCCCCCCGTTATTTAAGGGGTAAATAGCTGTTTAAAAAGAAAATAATTTAAGAATTAGTGATTATGATAATTGGAAGTAATATTAACTCTTAATTTAATGTTTTGTGTGTTTTTGAAAATCTAAGTTATAGAGACTATTGAAAAAAAAATTGGTTTTTAGTAAAAGTGAATAATAATGAAATAGATGGTGTAAAAAGAATATGGTTCCTAAAATTTTTTTTAATGTGAAAACTATGATCATAGTAATAAAAATTTAAGGACTTATAATAATTCTAAATTTTTTCTTGCCCAAAAACCAAATTTCGGATTTCAAATTTCCATTCTCTTTTTACAGTGCCTTATTTAGGAACAAGAAACCTATAAAATATTGGTAGGATGAGAAAAGAAGATTTCATTCGTAATTGTATTCTTACAATACCAATTTTGGTTTTTTTTATTGCTTTAAACAAGCATACTCAATGTTTAACTATTGGATTATATGATTTTAGTAAGAAAGTTTTGGGTTTATTGAAGCAAAAAAGAGGTTAACGAAGCATACTTATTCTATTGCTCGTAAAAAGTTAAATCCTCAAATTCAAAGTACTGAATGAGAGATTATTTCGAGTAATATAAATATAAATATAAAGGAACATTTAGAAATAAATATTATTAAAATATATTTATTTAAAATTAGTTATATTAATTAAAATAAGTTTATATTATTTAAAATTCAAAATTATAGATTTTTACAAATTAATATTTAAAATTAAATAATTTAATAAAAAAAAATTCGCTCATGATACTATATCAATGCAAAAGTTTTCTAATAATTAAATTGATTAGGGCATTAATTATTTTACTAAAGTTTCATTAACTTTTAATTTAATGCACTGATACTATCGTCTTAATCAAGTTTAATATTGAATATACATTTTGAAATGATAAAGTAGAGTATATAACAGCACTGTAAAAAGAGGATTGATTTTCACAAATGAAAAATTAAGAAGAAATTAAAAATAATGATTTTTGCAAAAAATTTGGTTCTTGACTATATAAATTCACAAAACATCATATAATGATTATAGTATACAATTTTTTTTTAAATTAAAATGGAGTGTATGATTTAGTTTGGTCTTATATGATAAATTTAGAAAATAGTATTAATCCAGACATCGATAAAAAAGTCCCAGTTCAAATATGGGAAAGTATAGTGTTTTACCTAATACTTATAACATGCATAATATTTATAAACTTTATTAATAATCTTTTGAATTCATTTATGTTAAAATTCAATGATTTTTATAAATATAAATATAATTTAGAAAATGTTATAAAAGTTTGGTAAAACACTATATTATTTTTTTAAGTATTAAATATTTTTAAATGATATTTTAAGGAATTGTAAGAAATTTAAAAGGATTATTACTGTGTTTATTACAAAAATTTTTAAAGTCACATGCATCACAAGTTCTATCATCCCCATCAGCTTTCCATGACTTTTTTATTGATTTTCCCTTACTTTCATTTAATGTAGATTTTTCAATATCATTTACAACATTATCAAATTCTTTTAAAGCTTTTTTAACCTTTTCTTTACTAATTTCAATTATTCTAATAGATCTATCCAATTTAAATGAATCTGAAAGATTAGGAAAGTTTTCTTCGGTTCCATCCCAATCATCAATTAAATCTCTATCTTTTTTACTTATTTCAACATCACTTCTACCTTTTTCAATATCTGTCTTTATAACACGTAAATCTTCATTTGAAGGAAGAATTTCATTTAAATAAAAAATTATTCCAGCTATTATCTCCCTTGAATTAGTTTGTCTGTATCTAAGCCAACTATAAGTTAATATTTGCCATTCATGATAGTTCCAAGGAGATCGATTTTCTAATGGTTTAAAATCCTGTGAAGGTCTTTTCATTCCTTTATAATCAATTATTATTTCATATTCTCTCTCAAAGTTTAGGCGATTTTTTTTATAAAATTCTTCTTTTTTTAAATACTCTACAATTAAATTATCTTTGGAAACTGGAGAATTAATTTTTAAAGAACTTATTACATCTATTACTCCATTAACACAATAAAAATCTGAACGTCTGTTTATTTTATCTTCTAAAGGCATTGTTCTTAAACCCTTAATTAAAACTTCAGCTGAATCCATTAAAGGAAATAAGTGTTTTCCCCATAAGTTAATTGAATTTTCAATTCTTGTACTTATAATTCTTTTTGGAGGAATTTCAATAGGCTCATTCCCAATTATTTCTTTATAAGGAGTAAAATATTTTGGACTTGGCGGATATAAACCTCTTGCTTGCATTCTTTGATCAATTTTTTCTTCAATTGGTCTAATATCCTTTAACCAATCCCATGGAAATTGCGTTTTTTTAAGTGTCCATTCAGTATATGCTTCCTCCATAACGCCATGAATAAATTCTCCAAACCAAAGTTGTAATGGTCTTGATGGCTGCAAGGAACCTTTATTCTGATATCTATATTGGAGATTACAGGTTAGAAAAGAGAGTAAATCTCCAGTTAAACTGTATTCTGGAACACTATACTCATTAGACTTTGATGATAATTTCATTTTTAACCTATGAATTAAAACTTTTTCTAAAATTAAGTAGAAAATAGTGTTTATACTAATGGTTCAATACTAACCAACTTACAATGACAATATAATTCTTCATATATGTATCCTGGAGGCCAACAAGTTTCCAGCATTAATTCTTTCTCACCCTTTTTAAATTGAACATAAGAAGGATCATTTTCAGGCCTTATATCATAATTTGAAACCACTTCATAAGTATATTTCTTTTGAGTTAAGAAATCATTAATATAAACCTTATCTCCCTTTATTAATGTTTCTAAATGATTAAATGGTGATGAATACGTTGTATGATGACCTGATATTCCTATAGATCCTTTTTCTCCAGGATAATAACTATTAGTATAATGCCAAACACTATTATATGCATCTACGGTATCAGCCCTTATATTCCAAGCACAATCAAGCTTTGGTATTACAATAGTCCCAAATATTGGATTTTTAGTCAATGTTTTATTACTAATTTTTATATTGTTTTTAATTATATCTATAACATTAGAATTGTTTCCATAAAGAATGATACTATAAACTGCATTATTTTTATTTACCCATAATTCTTTTACTACCTTTGAATTATCATTTTTAAGAACATATTCATTTTCATAAACTTCCATATCATTTATTTTATTTTTTCTATTAGAGGTTAATTTAAGTTTACTTTCACCTTCATTTATTTCTTCAGGGATAAAATTTTTAGGAATATTATATCCTGAAGAAGGAATATATTGTCTATTTATAACTATTTCACCTATTTTAGGATTGATTAATTTATCAAAATAGCTTTTATCAACACTACTACTTTTGTTAGAACTATTTTCAATATGCCAACTTTCAGGATACTGGAAAGATAACTCATTCCAGGTATAATTTTCAAGATTTTCATTTACAAGGGTATTATTATCTCCTGTAAAGATCATTATAGCAACAACTGCACTAATCATTACAAGCATTATAGTTAATATTATTAAATTTCTATTTCTCATTATACTCTCCTTTTAATATTATTTTAAGCTCATGTGCATAATATATTACAAATTTGATAAAATTTATAAAAATCAATTATATTAGTAAGTAAGGCAAATACTTCTAAAATAATTATAGTTATTTTCAATTTAACTTAATTAAAATTTTGCAATATATCGTGTGCATGAGTCTTTAATTATTATATCAAATCATTTTAAATCGGTATCATTATTTTTAGTGAGATAAACTCTTTCTGGAGAAAAACTAATTCCACCATCACTATAGGAATAAAAATTTGGAATAAGAATTTGTATATTATAATAAACTTCAAAAGCTTGTTTCTTTTTATTGGAGTATTTGTCAACATCCAGATCAATATAATCTTTAAATAAAGATTCAGTGGGGTGTGTATCCCTAAAACTATTTTTATAAGGAGATTTAATATAATAATAAATTGGGAATTGTCTATAAATCAAATCAGGATATTTTTCTTTCATTTTTGCCATTGCATCATGACAACTACGATGATCATGATTATAATCCCCTGTAACAGTATAAAAAATTCTATATCCTTCTTTTAAATAAAGATTTTCCATTATATTAAACACATAATCTGAGTTTGAAGTTTCATCATCAATATGGTGCATAATATAATCATCACAGCCATGAACTTTCATGACTTGTTTAAATGAATCTTCCCTAATTAAACCGTTTTTTTCCTTATTAGTTGCATTCAAAGGTAAATTAATATTATAAAAATTATTTAAAGTTTTGCCACCTGACTTAACATTGTCACCTAAATTACCATTAGTAATTAATTCAAAATGTAATTTATAACCTTTTTCTTGAAGCATTTGAATTAATCCTCCAGCACCAATAGTTTCATCATCAGGATGGGGAATTATGAAAGCCACTTTGTCATTTGAAGAAGCCACTTTGTCATTATAAATCATAGAACAGATTAAAAATGCGAATATTGCAATAAATACAATAAATATAAATAATTTTTTCTTTTTCATGATAATCAATATTATAACATTTATTTAATAAACTTCACTGATTTTACTATTATTCTAAGAGAGTTTATAGACATTATACGAGTTTTAAGACATTATACGAGTTTTAAACTATTCATATTTAATGATTAAGATTTAAAGAATCTTATGATTATAGTCTGAGGAATTTAATAATAGTTTTTAAATGAATATTAATATGGAAAATGATAGTAATAGCAAATACTATACCACATTCAACATGCCAAAATATTAAGTTGAACTTAAAAAAGTTATTTATATTAAAGTCAGATAGTGTTGATAATAATATTCCACTTACTCCTGTAAATAAAAAACTAAATAGTAATATTAAAGTCCAAATTCTTTTATAAGTATTTCTACTAATATTTCTATTATCATAAAGAATATAGCTTAATAGATAAAAAATTAATAAACTTATGGTAATTAGTAAAATATTGTAATTAGGATTATAACTTTCAGATACAGGTGATGATAAATCAATAGATTGAGAATTAACATTAACAATGTTTAATAAAATAAATGTACTAAATAGTAGTAATATTATTTTTTTAATCATTAAAAATTTTTCTTTTTTAATCATCTTATAATTCCTTTATTAAACTAATTATGTTTTAAGTATTTAATTTTTTTTAAATTATATCATTTTGGAAAAGTTCTTAAATTTTGGATGATACTCTTTTTTATTAAATTATTTAATTTCAAATATTAATTTATAAAAATCTATAATTTCAAATTTTAAATAATATAAATTTATTTTAATTAATATAACTAATTTTAAATAAATATTTTTTAATAATATTTATTTTTAAAAAAGTCATTTATTAAGAACTTTATCAAAACCACTATATAATTAAAGAAAAATATTTATTTGTAGTTGACTGAGAAAACTCCTGCCCTTTAGGGCTGTAAAATGAATCAGCTAGAATTTTTTGTGTCATATTAACCTTGAATCCTAATATA
>JAITOM010000224.1 GCA_031289975.1 Methanobrevibacter sp.
TAATAATCATAATCTAATTGGCACACTTCAAGATAAATTTACAAATTGGAATGAAGATGTAGTCATTTTCCCTGCTGATACTTATACAGTCCATGTTAAAGTAGAAACATGGGAAGTTGTTGGTTTAGGAGCGAACGGTCATTGGGATGTTGCTTATGATAAGACATTCAGTAAAGATGATTTATTTGGTAAAATAAGAGCTGTAAATAAAAGTGATCCTTATTATATTGATCAATTTACCCCTAAAACTTATGTCCAACTTCGTAAAATTGTGACAACAGGAACAGCATGGTCTGGTAATGCACATGAAAAACTTCCTAGTACAAATAATTTTGACCTAGTTGAGAACAGTAATATCCATACTTTCGTTTAAATAAGACTTTGGAAGAAATTTGCCTGAATAATAAATAATTAAAATATTTTTAAAATTTTAATATGGTATTTCCCAAAGACATGAAATAGTTAGTGATTAAATGAAGAAAAGATGGTTGTTAATATTAACAACCCTCTTGTTAATAACTGGATCTGTAAGTGGAACATTACTATCTGATAGTAAAGGATACAATGATACATTTAGTTCCCAGATTCAGGAAAATGCAAGCAAAATAATTGTATTGAAAATAGCAGATGAATTTAATTTTACAAATGAATTAAATTTTAAAGAAGATTTAGATAATGATACAAATAGATCAGATACTATTTTGGAAAATTTTAATAGTAATAATAGCAACTTGGATAATCTGGAAAATAATGAAAGAACAGATATTTAATTTAAATTAAAAAATATGGGATATAAAATGTATAGAAATAAATCAACATTTAGTAAAAAATTAAGATTTGCTCTTAGGAAAGAGCATAATGTCTTAGGTTGGAAATCAAAATGAAACTTAAAGGCTTAATATTAATATTAATTATTTTAATGTCTTCTTTTTCATTCTGCAGTGCAGATTCATTAATTTATGATCCTGTTGCCAAAAATAATAATGGGCAACTTCCTACAAATACAACAACCACTTTAGATACTTTTAAAGCTTTTACGGCTACTTCTTCTTCTATTCCTGATACTACTATGAGTTTTGAGGAATGTATGGACTATTTTATTCTTGGTAATACTCATGGGTAATACTCATGCATATATTTTAGTTACTGGTAATGTCAGTACCCCCCCATCATAATGCCAGATACACTATCAGTGAAGGTAAACCTGCTAATTATCATAGTATCAACGATAATTTTTATGGTTTCCATTTTAAAAATTTAATCGATCCTATATTAAATGGTACTTTGTTTTATACTCCTGATAATGATTTTAATCTTCGTACTCAGTTTTTAACTGATTCTAACGATAAAATTAATTTGGTAAATTATACATATTTTAAGACAGAGTATTCGTAACACCCAATATATTACTCCTGTTACTATAAGTGCTCCTAATCCTGATTGGGATCCTATGGATGATTTAATGAATCAGATGGATTCTGATCCTGTGGGTATCCTTAATCAAATTACTGTTTTTTGTCATCAGGTTGATATAGAATCTAAAAAGACCTTTCTTTATTATCAGATTGAATTAGGTAAAGTCTATGCTCATAATCAAGTAATTACTAAAGCAAGATCCAATGTAAGCTCTAAATACTGGGGTTCTGGATTTTGGGCAATATTTAATGATATATGATAATGGTCTTCTAATTCTTCGTATGTAATATAATACTATTAAAGAGCCAATTAAATGGACTGAATATTATCTTGATAGAGTTATACTTAAATTTGATTGGACTATTGTAGATGTTGACACCACTGGTAACTTTCTTAAATTTATACCTGTTTATGGTGATGCTATTCAAGGTGTTGCAAACGGTATTAAGGCTGCTCTTGCTTTAAGTAAATTGAGTATTCAGCAAGTAAAATTAGATAAAATTAGTAATCTCTATATTGAATCCGATGCTATGACGTGGAAAATCACTTCTGAGAAAGATTACCGTGATTTAATTAAAAATGGTGTCATATAACCTAATTTTAGTCAGAATATAAGATCTTGACACTCTCAATCTTTTGGTACATCCTTTATTTTACATTTAACATCAGTTATAAAACCTTTATCTATTTTAATGTCTTTAAGTGCTAAAGCCATTATCTTAATCTCACCAGTGTAAGCCCACCAATACTTTTTGTGTTCAATTTGTTTAAAAGCCTTGTTAATTAAACTATCTAAAGATTTTGACTGATTAGCGGTGTATTTCATCTCAATAATAAGTGTTTGATCGTTTTCACTGTTTTCAAGAACAAAATCAATTCTACCATCTTCAATTGCCTTCTCTACAGTTAAATAAAAATCTGTTTCTTCAGCCCAGATTGTAAATATCATTGAATAAACTTTCCATTTTTCACTATTATCCATACTGATTCTGTTATAATATGGTATGCCTGATATAAATGCTCTTAAATTTTGCGAGAACTTTTTACAATCACCATTGATTAATTCATCCCAAACAATCTTTTGGGAATTTCTAAACTTGTTTTCAAACTTTTCAATATATAACTTAAGAAAATTATCTTTATATGCTTGTTCGACTTCAAAATTAGGGATTTTCAGACAATAATAAAATTCATTATTTTCAAAAATCTTTTTATCGACTGTTAAATAACCTGATTGAAAAAGTAAAGTTGTTTCATTAATATCATCTGGATTTATAGCATCTAATTCTGTTGATTTTAATAAGGTTGGTGTAAAGTAATCTTCAGTGATTTTTCTTTTTTTAAATATTTCAGATAGAAAACGTGGTGTTCCAGTTGAAAACCAAAAGCTTTGAAATTCTTTTTGAGCTAAGCTATGGAGGGTAGAATTAGGATTAAAAACTTTATTTATTCCATCCCAACTATAACCATCATAGAAAAAATCAATCCTCTCTAAAGTTTCTTCATAGGTATAATTATTTTTATCTGCCATAACTTGTATATGGTCACTATAATACTCTTTTAATTCGTCATGACTTATACCACAAATTGTAGAATAATCATCATCTAAAGTAAGTTCAGTTAGATTATTAAATTTAGAAAATATTGATGTTTTTGTGAATTTACTAATTCCAGTAACAAAAACAAACTTAATATATTCCTCTGATGTTTTTAAAATATTATAAAAATTTTGCACTATTTCCCTGTTCTCATCAGCCAAGGAAGTATTATTTATGTTATCAATTATAGGTGCATCATACTCGTCAATTAAAACAACAACTTTTTTCCCTCCAGATTTATAAAGTAGTTTAATTAATTGGGAGAATTTTTTTTCTAATAATAAGTCTTTTTTTATTTCGATTTCTTTTTCCTCTGAAATAATATTCAAAGTATCTACAATTGATTTTCTTAATTTTTCAGGTGATGTATTGGTTTCTTCACTCATATTAAGATGAATAACAGGATATTTTTCATTCCAATCCCATTTATCATAAATATAAGTATGTTTAAACAACTCCTTTTTTCCTTGAAAAAAACTTTCTAAAGTTGAAACCATTAATGTTTTACCAAATCTTCTTGGACGTGAAAGAAAATAATAAGTTTCACCATGATCCAGCATTTTCTTTATAAATCTTGTTTTATCAACATAAATCTTATTTTGTTCAATTAAACTACTAAAATTAGCAATTCCTAAAGATAATCTACCCCTAATATCTTCTTCCATCTTTTCAATTTCCTATAATATTTTTTAAACTAAAATAATTAATATTTTTCAAAATAATTGTATTAAATACTTTTTAAGCTATTTTATCCCTTTTTCAATGACATATATTAATTAATATTATGTTTTTTTTATTATTTAAAACTTATTTTATCTATACTTTATCTTCTTTTTATTATTTAATAATTTCAGATAATTTTTTGCAATGTCTTATGATTTTAAATTTAAGGGATTGAAGTTTTATATAAATAGTAATGTAAATTTAACTGGATTTTTGCAATTGAAATTGAGAACTATGCTAAATTTGATGATCATTGTATGATCTAAATTTTTTATGTCCAAAAAAATGTGTTGGATCTAAATTGTCTTTCTTATTTTACAGTACATTAAATAAAAAAGTTTAATAATAATGAAATTTATTATAGTAATATATGGTTAAAAAAAATAGTAAAAAATTTATTAATTTAATTGAAAGGCAATTTAAAGATGGTCAGTACCGTAAATCAATTAAAACAGCTAATAAATTAATTAAAATGTGTCCTGATGAGGCATATGGATACACATACAAATTGCATTCTATTTATAAATTAGAAGGTAAAGAAAAATCTTTAGAAAAGGCTAAAGAGATTGTAAACAAACATGATGAATGGGATGAATTGATTTTTGAAATTGGAGAGTTCTATAGGAGTATAGATGAATATGATATTAGTATTATTTTTTATGAAAAAGCTTATGATTTAAATCCTTGTGTAAACTATGCTATTGGAATGGTATACTCTTTGGCTGAAATTGAAGGGTATGATGAAGATGATGTAATAGATTTCATTGATCAATTTCCAAAAGATGATCCTAAATGGCTTGATTTTATGTTTATAAAATCAGATATTCTCTCTAAAGAAAAAGAATATAAAAAGTCCTTAAAAGTTTGTGATATGATTTTAAAGCAGGATCCTGATCATTTGTTGGCATTAACTAAAAAAACTTTCCTTTTAATTACCTTAAAGAAAATTAAAAAAGCAGAGAAAGTTATAGATTATAGGCTTGAAAATGATATTAATTCTACTTGGGCTCTTGTAGATAAAGGATTAGTAACTGTCTACCTATATGGTGATTATGAAAAAGCAAATGAATTTATAAGTAAAGCATTGGAAGCAGATCCTGTTTTTCAATATGCTTTTCTTGCCAAAGCAGTACATAACTATGAACAGGGAAATTTGGAAGAAGCTTTAAAGAATATTGATAAAGCAACAAAAAATAAGGAAGATCCTCTTTATATGCGCTATTTAATGTATAAAGCACTGCTCCTTAAAGAAATGGGGGAAACTGAAAAATTACTTGATGTTATTAATCAGATTCCAGAGGATTATACTGATTCAATATATTAGGATTTTAGGAGGCTGTGAAAAATTCAACTGATAAGTTACTATTATGTGACTTTTATCTTTAAATATTTTAATAAAAATCATGATTAAGTTCACATATTTCATGGAATATCATGACCAAAATAAAAAAAATCATACGAAATGTTCGTAAAAGTATTAAAATCGGGCGAAAATCTTGGTTAGCTTACAACATCCAAGCTAAGCCTGTAAAATTTCGCTTTTGTTTCATATTCTATTAATTGCGGTTTCTAAATATTGGCTAATGTTTGTCAGATTGTGGATGGTTTGCCTATTTTTTTATTCCGTCGGGTTCTTCTTAATGTTAAATAATCTTCTTTGGATTGTCTTGAGTATAATTTTTTCTTTCCTGATCTTGGGAATGTTTGTCTGAAGTAATTTTCTATTTTATTGGCTGTTTTTTGAATATTTCCATCTCTAAGATGTGTTGTGAGTCGTTTAAAATCAGAAATAATGTATCTATCAACAATATCTCTTAGTTTTACGACACATTTTATCTTTTTCTAATTTAATGAATCATAATCTCTCTTTTATTTTTTCATAGTTCACTTCTTCAAATAATCCACATATTCCTTTTATATGTTTTTCACCTTTATTCCTTTCATTTCCTGATTTAAAACTGTTTAATATATATTCAGATTTTTTATTTAGATTTTTCATGTAATGAACATGATATAATTGATGTTCAGCATTTAATAAAATCCATGATGCTTTTATAAAAGTTTCTACAATCAGTTGTTATGCCGAATAATGGTTTACCATTCAAATTCCTTTTTAAATATTTTTCAACTGTTGATTTAGCAGAATCATCATGTATTTCATCAGACACTACTAAATCATACAATGTATCGAATAATGTTAGCCCCTTCCCAACCATGACCATTACCAACCATTTCCTCATCATAATCCATAATAGTCAGAGTACTCATATTTTGCAATCGCTAACATTTCTTTTTTTGTTTCCATTACAACATTATGTAATCGTATTTAACTGTGTTATAGGATGGTTTTGCTTCTGATGTAGTGTTTATTATTTTATTGGCATTATTTTTAGAAATTAAACACCATGAAAACAATTCTTTAATATATAGTGAACTAAAAAATGTTTTTAAGTAATGAGTTTTTTAAAAATATTTTTAAATTGTCAATTTCATAAATAAAAATATAATATTATTTATTTTTAAAAATAAAATTTTTAAATTTATTAATTAATAATTTAATAAAATATTAAAAAATATTATTGAAAATTAAGTAAATAAAATTAAATGATTAATTACAAA
>JAITOM010000255.1 GCA_031289975.1 Methanobrevibacter sp.
CAAATTTTACACGATACTGATTAAATGAATCTTCATAAAAGAAAATATAGACTCTCCTGTAGAATCGTGAAAATGATGATAAAAAATATGAAAACCTCCATACTTTTTGACACCCTCAAAAAATCGAAACATTTATATATTATTGGTTTATTATAATATATTATTACATGGATAGACATTTAATTTAAGAAATTTTTCAGTTTCAAAAAAGTAAAGTTTCAGAAAAAATAATTGTCGCACAGTTTCGATTATTAAAAAAATGAAGATGTGATTAAAATGGAAATTGATGGAAAAACAGGAGTATATGGTGTAATAGGTGATCCTATAAGTCAGAGTTTTTCACCACTAATCCATAATTATGCTTTTAAATATGCAGGATTAAACTCTGTTTATTTAGCATTCAATGTAAAAGCTGGGGATACGTTAGCAGCTATTGATGGT
Organism: Methanobrevibacter sp.; assembly: GCA_031289975.1. GTDB lineage: Archaea > Methanobacteriota > Methanobacteria > Methanobacteriales > Methanobacteriaceae > Methanovirga. The sequence goes on from JAITOM010000255.1 coordinate 442, forward strand.
GCGAAAGCATTAGACTTTAAAGGTCTTAGTGTGGCAATGCCACATAAAATGGCTGTTATTGAAAAATTAGATGAAATAGATCCTATGGTTAAAAAAATTGGGGCGATCAATACACTTGATTTTAAAGATAATAAAATTAAAGGTTATAATACAGATTCAACTGGAGCTGTTTCAGCTATTAAAGAAATAACAGATTTAAATGGGAAAAATGTGCTTATTGTAGGGGCTGGAGGCACATCACAAGCAATAAGTTTCCAATTATCTATTTCTGGAGTAAATAAAATAGAGATACTCAATATAAGTGTTGACATGGCTAAAAAACTGGTTAATTCTATTGAGAAATCAAATAATAATAATTTAAATTTATCTTATGGTGGTTTAGATTTGATAGAGAAGTCAGTTCAAGATGCTGACATATTTATTAATGCCACTCCAGTAGGGATGTATCCTAATATAAATGAAAAACCGATAGCAAATTCTGATATTATGCATTCTGATTTGATTGTTCAGGATATTGTATATAATCCTATTAAGACCAGATTTATAAAAGAAGCTGAAAAAGCTGATGCTAAAGCGATCCCTGGAATAAAAATGCTTTTATATGAAGCCCTTGATGCCTTTAAAATATGGACTGGTGTTGAAGTACCAATTAACATAATAGAGAAAGATGTTAATAAATACTTAAGAAAAAAAGGAACATATAATCTTTTGTGACTATTGTCATTTTAAGTTTCTTTATATGGTCCTTATCGAAAAGTTCTTAAATTTTGAATGATAATTTTATTCATTAAATTATTTAATTTTAAATATATATTTATAAAAATCTATAATTTTAAATATATATTTATAAAATTCTATAATTTTAAATAATATAAATTTATTTTAATTAATATAAATAATTTTAAATTAATATAATTTAATAATATTTATTTTAAAAAAGTTATTTATTAAGAACTCTATCAAAATTACTATATATATTAAATTTTACAAAATTCAATTAAATATTTGTAATCAAGAATGATTTTTATTTCTTTAAATTAAATTTAAAAGATGAATACTAATATTTAAAAAAATAATTTGCAAAAAAATAATTTGCAAAAAAATAATTTGCAAAAAAATTTTTTGAATTAATATGATGAATTAATTATGCAGAACACCATAATATAAAAAATATTTAATTTATTAAAACTAAGATTATAAACGATTATTTTTATTTAAAAAATAATTTAACTGATCATTTATAATATTATTTATTGTAAATTCTGTTTTAAAACCAAGTTTTTGAATTTTATTAGTATTTGAAAATAAAATTGGTACTTCAGCAGGTCTAAACCTAATTTTATCAAATTCAATAGGGATTTTTTTTGTCCCAGAATAGATATTCAAACCTTTATCTTTTAAAGTATAACTCAAACTTTCTTCTAACATCTTATAATCAATAATGGTTTTATAAAAATTAACATCATAAACTTTAGAATTATCAATTTCAGAAGGATCATTAATTACTTTATCACCATTAAATGTTTCAATTTTATCAATTTTTAAACCAGATTCTTTTAAACTTAATAAAATATATGTTAAAATAGAATTAGTTCTCATAGATCCTTGATTATAAACTTCTCCACTCTTTCCTTTTTCTGCTAATTTGATATAACCATTGATAATGTCTTTTATATGGGTCCAATCCCTAAAAGCATTAATATTCCCAATTTTTATCCTGTCAATCTCTTTTAATTTATATTTCATTACCTGGTTTGTGATAACGGATGTAACAAACATTAAACCTCTACCCCCCCTTCATGATTAAATGCTCTTGAAACAACAGTATCTAAACCATAAGAATGATAATAATTTCTCATTAAATAATCACCATAGACTTTTGAAACTGCATAAGGAGACATAGGTCTTAAAGGATCTGTTTCTTGAGTAGGTATTTCTGGAATACGAGTAGGCTCAGGAAAAACTGTGCCATACTCTTTTTTAGCATCTTCATATTGCTGTTTAGATGAAATAATTAAACCATATTCCTCACTTGAACCAGCAAATATAACTTTAGTATCTAAATTTTTAAAAATAATAGCATCTAAAAGGTTAGAAGTCCCCATCCCATTAATTTGCTGAGTTTCGGTAGAATTTTCAAAAGAACGAGGTACAAATGACTGAGCTCCTAGATGGAAAATAAAATCAGGATCAGATTCATCAAGAGCATTAACTATGGAAGTTATGTCTAATAAATCACCATTGATTAAATTCACATCTTCAAGAATTGATTTATCTAATAAATTCTTATATTGTGCACTATCTGATCTTCTTTTAACCAAACCAAATACATTAGAACATTTTCGAATAAATTCTTCTGCTAAATAAGATCCAACAAAACCACTAATTCCAGTGATAAAAATATTTTTATCTTTCCAATTCATAAAAACCACTCCATATTAATATTCGAGGCTGTGAAAAATTCAACTAATGAAGCTATAATACTTTATTTAATATGTATAATACTCAATTCTTTAAAGCATTTTAAGGGCTTTATAAGATCAATACAACATTAAAAAAGGTTTTTTACTTATACCTACATTTGAATAAAAAGTTGGAAAAATAATTTATCAGTTTGATTTTTCACAACCTCAATATTCTTTATTTGAATTAAAATTATTTAAATTAAATTTAATAATATCAATTATTTTAATATTTATAATTTTTAATATTTATAATTGACAGCATTGTAAAAAGAGGATGGATTTTCAGATTTGAAAAATTGAAAATATATGCTAAAAATTTGATGACAGGTATATGTGCTAAATTTTTTCTATAAAATAGGCTAAAAATTTGATAACTGCTATGATCTAAATTTTTTTGCCTAAAAATCAATTTTTCAGATTCAAAATTTCCATTCTCTTTCTGCAAACCCATAAAAAATGAATTAATGTTTGTGCTATTTTAGGTTTCTAAGAATTCAGTTTTTTATATATTTTTGATGAATTTATATAGTTTAGATACAAATATTGGAAATATAATACTTATAGAGAACAATTTAATAAAAATATTTATTGTTAAGTTGAATGGAATTGAAACTGCATTTATTCTTGTTGTAATATTGTATCTTTTATAATATTTCTTGATTTTGCTTAAGAAATATTTTTGAAAATTTATATCTAAATTCGTGTTTAAATATATCTTTGTCATATCGACTGTTAACTCAGCTATAAATGGATAATTATCATTATTTTCAAATTCATTCATTATTTTTAAAAATCCATTGAATTGTTTATTAACTAATGATTTTGTAAATTTTTGAGAAGTTGAACCACTTTTAGAGATATTTTTCGTCATTATCTTGTAAATATAACCATAATAATCATTTAAAATAATAATATTCTTACTTTTTAAGTAATAAATGCTTGAAAAATAAACATCTTCATACAAGTCTTTTTCTGGAAATTTAATATTATTTTCAATCATTATACTTTTTTTGTAAATTTTTGTCCATATCATTGTTGGAAATCCTAAACTCATTAAAGCTGGAAATTCTTCTATTGAATTAATATTAATAGTATTTTTAAATTTATCTAATATATGTCTATATTTTTTAGATTTATAATCAAAAATTTGTTCATATCTACAACATACACAATCTGCACTATTTAAAACCAATGTGGAATATAATTTATCACAGATATCAGGAGCATATTCATCATCTTGATCTAAAAACATTATATGATCTGCCTTTGCATATTCAATACCTATATTTCGAGGTTTAGAAGCTGTTCCACTATTTTTTTTTAAAAAAATACTTTTAATATTTTCATATTTTTTAGAGAATTCTTTTAAAATGTTTTGTGTTTTGTCATTTGAGTTATCATCAACAATAACAAGTTCAATATTTTCAAGACCTAAACTTTGAGTAATAACAGATTCAATAGCTATTTTGATGGTGTTTTCTCCATTATAAGTAGGCATTATAACACTCACTAAGGGAGTTTTAGTTTTAGTAGAGCATGTTTCATCCATTGGATTAATAATTTGCATCTTTTCTCTATTTTTACCAATTGATTCAGTAACAGAAATCGATTTATCTTCATTTTCAATTATATTCATAGTTAATCCACCACATTCATCTGAAACTCTTTTATTAACTAATATTGTTTGAGGCTATTTCAAATCTAACTGATAGGATATTATTCAAATTTTTACTCAAATTTTTCACAGCCCTATTTTTATAATACTCTGTTATTATTTTAATATAATTAACCTCAACCTCTTTAATTTTCAATTTTTGTAATTAAAAAGCTATTAACTTCAATTGAATGTAAAAAAAAAGATTTTTAGCTATACATAACCCTAATTGGAACCAGAAATTCGGAAAAAGTACCTTATCAAGCTTTTAGGAGTTTTTCATCATGTACAACTATATAAATGTTTATTTTGGTTTTATAGCAATTTTTACTCATTATTCACCTATTGGAGATATAAATTATCATTGATTTAAAATATCTTTATACATTTTTAGTTGTAGTTTTGCTAATTTTTTATAAGAATTATTTTTAAAATAAAGATTTTCTTGATTATAGTGATGTAAAAAATGTTTGTAAGTAATCATTATTTTTAAATATCTTATTTTTATAAATTTTAAATTAATATTAAATTAATTTTTTAAATAATAATTTTTATTTATTTATTTTT
>JAITOM010000290.1 GCA_031289975.1 Methanobrevibacter sp.
TATATAAATTTAACTGTTTCATTTTCTAAAAACACTTAAAAAAACAAAAAAGTATTAAAAATATTAAACTAAGTATTACAAATAGATTGTTATTTATCAGTTCAATTTGGTAAACTCTCGTTTATCTTTACTTTAAAAATTTTTTAATTTTTATTAAAATATTCTAATTTTCAAAATTATCTAATAGAATTTATTAATTTATAATTAAATAATTTATTTTTTAAAAATAATGATTTTAATTTTAAAAAAATTGATTTTAAGAAAAATTAGAACTAATGATTTTTGCAAAGATTTAAGTTCCATACTATATAATTTAAGATAACATCTCATTGTTTACCTTTTTCCCATTCTTTTTTAGAAAAAACTTTTCTCTATTGAGTACAATTTAATTTAAAAATATCTAATGAAAATATAAGAATTTATTTATAAGGTTATTTGATAAAACTATTGATAAATAAATTTTTTAAAAATTAATATAACAAATAAAACAAAAATGAATATTGAAAAAATATTAAAGGACTGTTATAAAAATTGAACATGAAAACATTAATACATTATGAGGTTGAGAATTTATGGATTTAAAAGAAAAATTATCTTTAGGATTAGCTGATTTTGAATATATAATAACTAAGAATAAGATTTATGTTGATAAAACAGATTTGATAGAGAAAATAATGATAATAGAGAGAAAATATTATTTCTTATCAAGACCAAGAAGATTTGGAAAATCATTGCTTATAAGCACGCTTAAAAATCTTTTTGAAGGCAAAAAAGAACTATTTAAAAACACTTATATTTATGATAATTGGGATTGGGATGAAACATATCCAATTATACATTTAGATATGATGAAAATCCCAAAGGACAACAAAGAATTATTAAAATTAACATTATCAGATTATATTAGTAAAATAGGTGAAGAATATAATATAAAATTAAATAATGATTTATCTGTAGCTTACAATTTTTCTACTCTTATTGAAAAAATATCGGAAAATACAGGAAAAGAGGTTGTTGTTTTAATTGATGAATATGATAAAGCAATACTTGCTAATGTAGATAATGAAGAATTAGCTATCAGTATTCGTGACACATTAAAAGATTTTTATGGTGCTTTAAAAAGTGTGGAAAGTAGTCTTAAATTTGTTTTTATAACTGGTGTTAGTAAATTTGCTAAAACCTCAATATTTTCTGATTTGAATAATTTAGTGGATTTAACTATTAGAGAGGAATTTTCAACCATCTGTGGCTATACACAAAAAGAACTTGAAAATTATTTTAAAGATTTTATCATAACCAGTAGTGAAAAGCATAAGAAAAGAAAAGAAGATCTACTTGAATCGATTAAGAATTGGTATAATGGTTATAGTTGGGATGGGGTGAATTTTCTTTATAATCCTTATTCGATACTATCTTTCTTTGATACTAATGAATTTGATAATTACTGGTTTGAAACTGGAACACCGAGTTTTTTAATTAGTGTTATAGAGAAACAAAATAATATGGATGTTTTATTTGATAAAAATTTAAGTTTGTTTGGTTCTTTTCCTAATTTTGATGTAAAAAATCTTGATTTGAAAACTATTCTTTTACAAAGTGGTTATTTAACAATTAAAGAAAAAATAGTTGAGTTTGATGAGTTAACTAAATATAGTTTGGGTATTCCTAATAAAGAGGTTCGTGAATCATTGTTTAGTTATATTTTAGGATATTATATTAATAGAACTGGTGAGGATACATATCCAATAGCTAAGAACATGTTTAGACAAATAATTTCAATTGATGAGATAGGTTTTCAAAGGTCTTTAGAATTGCTTTTTAATAGTATTAATTACAGTCTTCATTCTAAACTTAATGATATGGAGGCATTTTATCATATTTTATTTTTATCATGGATGAGAATAATTGGTTTTGATATTCAAGGTGAAGTCATCCAACTAAAAAATAGACTTGACTGTTTACTAATAAAAGATGATTACGCAATTATCTTAGAATTAAAGTACAGTAAGAGTGAAAGTTTAGATAAATTATTAGATAAAGCCATAAATCAAATTATAGAGAAGGGTTATTATGAGTCTTATCAAAATAAGAAAAAAATTATCTTTGTTGGAATTGCATTTAAAAACAAAGAAATAAAATGCAGACTCCAACTCTTTGAAGCTAAAAACTAAATGTTTGAGAATATGAATTATTTTAATTTTTCTTAGTTTATATAATTTAAAACCTATTTCTATAATCTGGTGTCCTATATAATGTTACTACATAAAGACAAAATTTCATGAAATTGATTATTATTATATAGGATCCCAAATCCCATGATCAGTCTTACTGTGCTCAATAGAAACATAAACTCTTGCCTTCCAATCGTTGAAACTGATTGCAATAACACCGACATTGCCACCAAAACTGTGATCATCTAATGATGTTTCGTGATTGTAAATTGCTATCAAATGGTCACAAAATGACTGCAAGACAAATAACCAATCTGATTAGGTTTAATATCACCAT
>JAITOM010000298.1 GCA_031289975.1 Methanobrevibacter sp.
GATTTTAAATTAATATTTATAAAATCTATGATTTTATAAGTCAAAAAATTTCTAATTTTTGCTATTTTTTAATAATATTTATTTTTAAAAAAGTTCATTTATTAAGAACTTTATCAAAACCACTATAGTACGAAACTTAAATTTTGGTAAAAATCATTGTTTTCAATTTTCTTTTAAATTTAATTTTTTTAATTAAATTTATTATTTTTAAGAAATAATTAGAATAAAACATTTAGATTTTAAATTAATAAAAATATAAAGAATAATTTTAAAAATTAAAATATTTTAGTAACATAATCAATGCTCTAATCAATTTAATTATTAGAAAACTCTTGCATTGATATAGTAGAGTGTGTCAAAAAGTATGGAGGTTTTATAAATTTTGGGATTTTATATATAAAGAAACCACAAAATACGGATAAACCTCCATGAAAGTTTACATCCTCATTTAATTTTAAAAAAAGTTATTTATTAAGAACATTATCAAAACCACTTATTTTAATTAAATTATATAATTTAATTTACGTGCTCATATTAAGAATTTTTTAAGTATGTGAGAAACACCAAAAAATAATATTTTGATACTTTTCACATGATTAAAAGAAAAAGAAATTTGATTAGTGTGTTGGGAGTATAAAGATATTAAAATTAACTTAAATAAAACATTATATATGGCTACGAATAAAAGATAAATTATGAATTATAGATTAATAAAACATGAAATAGAATTAAAAAGAAATTTGAATAATATAATGTCTAAAAATAAACCAAAAAAATCACCATCACGGTCAAAGGATCAATATGATACTTTCAAAGAAGAACTTTTAGATCAATATAAAGATAAATCTTTAAATGATATTGAAGGGAGTGAACTTGTTGAAAATAGATATGGTGAATGTTTAAAAATAGTTCGAAAAGAGAAAATAGACTTTAAATTAAAAGAATATGATTTTAAAGATGAGTTAAATTGTAATTTGAAGCTAATTAATAGAATTGGTCCAAGTACAGAAGAGAAATTAAAAAAAAATGGTTATGAAAATATTTTTTCCTTATTGGATCATGATAATCACTGTAAACATGCTCAAATTGTTATTAATAAACTTGAATCTGGGTCTTTTGCTGAAAAATTTGATTTAATTAAAAAAAGAGATTCATCAAATCTTATTAAAACTGTTAATTTATTAAATCCTGAAAATCTTAAATTCATGGATATTGAAACACTTGGACTTTCTAATGTTCCTATAATCCTATTTGGTGTAGCTGAAATAAAATTTAATGAAATTATTTCTACTCAATATTTTCTTCGAGATAAAAATGAGGAACCAGCTGTTTTATATGGTTTATTAAATCATTTAACTGAAGATTCTGTTTTTGTTACATATAATGGAGCTTCATTTGATGTTCCATTTATTAAAAATCGTTTTGCTTATTATCGAATGAATTATGATTATAATATTCCTAATTATGATCTTCTTCATATTGTAAGGAAATTATGGGGTGATAGTCTTCCAAATTGTAAATTAACAACTATTGAAAAAAATCTTTTCAATATTGAAAGATTTGATGATATTCCTGGCAATCAAATTCCTAAGTATTATGAAACTTATCTTAAAGAGAATAATATTGGTCCTATAGTGCCAATCATTGAACATAATCGTATGGATATTGTTTCTTTAGCAAAATTTTTAATGAAAATTCATGACGAAGTTTAAAATGTGTATGAATCTTAATAGCTAAATTTTAATTTAATAGCATTTACAGGACATATCACTTCACATTCTCTACATTGAATACATTTTTCATGATTGATTAAAACATGATCATCCTCAATGGATAGTGCATCTACTGGACATATTTTACTACATACCCCACAACTTTGACAAGATTCATGATTTATTTCAACTTTTCCATCTCTAATACTTTTAATGCTCTTTCTAATAAAGAATAGTTCTTGGTTTTTAGCAATGAAAAATTCATCTTTTAAATTAATAGCATTGAAATTACATTTATCAATACATTGTCCACAGAAAACACAGGTATTTTCAATATAAATTGGAGAAGGTTGTTTTAACCATATAGAATTAACAGGACAAATATCTATACATTCTCCACAGCCCACACAATTTTCTTCAATAACCTCAATTTTTCTAATGGGTGGAAAGAACTCTAAAAGATTTTTCATTCCAATAACAGAAAGATCTATTCCTATTAATAAATCAAGTTCATTTTTTATAATTTCTGTAACATTTAATTCTAATTCACTCTCATCATATTCTTTTGAAATTGTTTTAAAAAGTTTTGGTAAAATTGAATCAATTCTTGCAATGTAGGTTGATAAAGTTTCTACATCCTTATAAATAATTTCTGATGTAATTTCTAAGGATTTAATTTTACTAAATTCAGCAAAAGCATTTTTTCGTGTATCATAATCAATAGCCATTGTTGGACAGATTTTCATACATTCTTCACATCTTGCACAGTATGATGGATCAATATATGGAAGTTTATTCACATTTCCAATTTTAATCGAACCTTTTGAGGGGCATATTCTTGTACATGTCATACATCCAATACAAATATCTTGATTAATAATTAATCCATCCCCTTCAGATACTGTTCGTGGTATTAGCTCCCCATATTTTATAGCATCTGTAGGACATGTTCTAAAACAGTAACCACATCTTATACAACTATCTGGATTGATTTCACTATGAACATCATCACTACCAGAAGAGGTTAAATGTATGGAACCTGTTTTACAAGCATTTACACAGGCACCACAAGCCCTACATAATTTTTGATTAATGTTAGGAACATTTTCTTTAATAGGTGGAGAAAGTTGTGTGATCATATTTATTGCATCATAAGGACAGGCTTCTCTACATAAATTACAACCAATACATCTTTCATTAATGTTTATAATTTCTCCAGTCAAGTGAATTGCTTCAACAGGACATGATTTAAGACAGAACTTATCTATGCATTGGATACACTTTTTAGGATCGATTTCATAGTCTACGACAACATCTCTTAGTGGTCTGTAACATTTTTTAGTTGAAATTTCCATAATTAATCACTAATATGTTTTGATAATGGTGAAGCTTTAATTGTTATTTCAATAGTTTTATTTTTAGCTATTTCACTTATAGTTTTATTATTATTTTCTTTAGTTTTATTATCTTCTTCATTATCTTCAATTAAAAACTTAGCTCTGAAGTATTTAACAACAGAAAATGGACAAGTTTGATAACAATAACTACATCTTAAACATTTATCCTTATCGTGTCTTACTGCAGTATCTCCTTTGCTATAAGTAATAGCGCCTGTTGGACATTCATCCACACAAAGTTTACATAAGTTACAATTATTCTCATTCCAAGTTATAAATCTTATTTTAAGTCTATTAATAGCATTTTCAGCTACTTCATAGGCAACTTCTTCATCTGCTAAGATGCTTATTATATCATCCCAAAGTTCTGATAGGGGATATTTAATTTTAAGTAAAGTTACATTATCCAATTCTTCCAATTTTTCCTTGTTTTCAATGAAAGATTCTAACATATCAACAATTAATTTTATAATGGCTTTTTGTTCTTCAAGATTATTTATGAAAAGTCCTTTCATAGCACCTTTAACTGGGCATGCTTTAAGACAGTCTCCACATGCTACACACTTCTTTTCATTTACAAAGAAATGATTACCAAGTTCTTCAATAGCATTAACATTACATGCATCTCTACATTTTCCACAATGAATACATAAGAAATCATCAACTATAAATTTCCTTTTAGAAGGTATTATATTAACTTTTTCTTTAATAAAATGATTTTCTCCACAATGCAATGTTTTTGGTTCTGATGGACATACTTCAGCACAAAATCCGCATCTGATACATGCCCCTTTGTTAATTACAGGATATGTAATTCCATGGGAATCTTTATCATCTATATCTCTAACTAATTTAATTGCATTGGGTGATGGACATGATGATGTACAAGCTCCACACCAAATACAATTCTCTTTAAGAACTTCAGGGAAATCTCTAAACCTATCAGGTTTTTCCATTATATTTTCATTAGTTTTTCCATTGAGAAACCCTTTAACCCATGCTTTCCGTCCGAATTCATATAGATACCAGATTACAGAAGACATTATTCCCTCTTAAAAGATTTTTGTAATTAAACATTTATTTTTAAATATCTTATTGTTGAAAATTTATTTTCAATTTAGGAGAATTTATTCTCCGTTTTTAAGAATTTCAATTAATGGTCTATTAATTTTTTATTTATATTATAGTCCTTATTGAAAAGTTCTTAAATTTTAAAATGATAATTTTATTTATTAAATTATTTAATTTTAAATATATATTTATAAAAACCTATAATTTTAAATATATATTTATAAAAACCTATAATTTTAAATATATATTTATAAAAACCTATAATTTTAAATATATATTTATAAAAACC
>JAITOM010000321.1 GCA_031289975.1 Methanobrevibacter sp.
TTTTTATTTCTATAAATTATTTAAATTAAATTTAAAAGAGTAAATATTAATATTTAAAAAAATTAATTTGCAAAAATTTTTTGAATTAATATAAAAAATTAATTATACAAAACACTATATATCATGAGTGTTAAAATTATTTCCATTTCATCATCTAATACTTGAATCATGCCTTTTCTCCATACTAAAGTTCTTTAATTTGCTTTTCTAATATTAAAATAAAATTTTTCACATATTTATCAAATTCTTTTTGTAATATATACTTTTTCTGCAATTTCTTCATCATAAGTATGAGATGTCAAATTCCTTGAGTTATGAAACTCCATCCATTTATGAAAATCATCTATAAGTCCTTTTTCACCAGCTTGTCTAAATAATCCTCTTCTTGTTAAATTATCTTCATGCCATTGATCAATTTCTATATATCTCTTCATTGATTTCCATGATAGTTCATAAAGTATTTTAAAATGATGTATGACTGAAGTACGGATAGTTTCTTTAATATAAAATAGTTCTAATGGATTTGATTCTAAATTAAAGGCTAAATTCAAGGCATTCTTATATGCTTCGCATGCCTTTTTCAATGATTTTATGTCTAATTTTTCTTCCATTTTATCGCCTTTAACTTATTCCTTAAATCAATTAAATAGCTATTTCATGATTTAAATATTTTAATGCTCTTTTACTTTAAATATATTGTTTTGTAAAATTAAATTCTCCAAGATGTGATAAAATTTGGAATTATGTGAAATTTTTAATTTAAGCAAGATTGTTAATTATTTAATTACTGTAATTATTATGATTATTTATCTAAATAAAAATATTATGTTTGGTTAATATTAAAAAATAAGGTAAATATAAAATTTAATTTATATCTGGATGAATATTTTTTATGGTCTTTCCAAAATATTTATTTAAAAATCAAAGATATGGGAAAATAAATTTACAAAACACTATAAAATATATGAAAGTTCTTTAAATTTTCATTTAAAAACCATTCAACTGCCATGAATCTTTTCTTTGTTATTATTAATTATTTTTTGAAATTCTTTTGAGGCTCTGTTATAATCTACTATGTCTACTCTATAGGGTAGGTTGGACATTGAAAATTCATATTCTATATCTGAAATATTTCTTAATTTTAGTTTTTCTTTACATATAATAGCTAAATCTAAATCTGAGAATGGTTTATGCGTCATTTTTAATCTTGAACCAAAAACTAATACTTTACAATCTTTCAGATGCTTATTTAAAATATTTTTGATTATTTCCATTTCTTCATCTAAAACATGGATCATTGTTATTTTTCTCCATCAGTTTTTAATTTTTCATCATAATTTATATGTTCTTTTAAAGCTGTGATAAAATCTTCTACATAAGTTTTAAATTCTTTTGCAATTTGGTACACTTCTTCTGCTATTTCTTCATCGTAAGTATGGGATGTCTTATTTCTTGCTTCGAGAAAATCAACCCATTTATGAAAATCATAGATTAGTTCTTTTTCACCAGCTATTCTAAACAAATCTCTTTTTGATACAATTTTCTCTCCTTTGTCTTCTATTTCTATATATCTTTTCATCATCTTACAAGAAAGTTCAAATGTATATTCAAAATCATGAATCACAGCTGATCTTGCTCCTTCTTCTGCATGAATAATTTCATCAACGTATTTTAATTCTAATTCTTCAGCAAATTGCAACATGTTAATGAAGGAATTATATGCTCTAATTAATGGTTGGATATCTAATTTTTCTTCCATTTTATCACCTTTAACTTATTTATCAAAATTCAAACCCAATCTCTCCTAAACTCTTTCTTATATCTTTTTCAAGTTCGTTTGACTTTTTAAATAATTCATCCAACTCTTTAGTTAACTTTCCCATTTTCTCTTCAAATGGTATTCCATCATCTTCAATGTCCTTAAATCCCACATATCTACCTGGTGTTAGGATATAATCATGTTTAGATATTTTTTCTGCTGTTGCTATTGCAGAAAATCCTTTTTCTTCTTTTAGATTGCCTTCATTAAAGTCTTTGAAAGCTTTTCCTATTGTTTTTACTTCATCTTCACTTAGTTCTCTTAGTTTTCTTGAAATCATTGTTCCCCTTTCTCTTGCATCTATAAATAAGGTTTTTCCTTTTTGTTTTTTATTTCTATTTATTATCCATAAACATACTGGAATTCCTGTTGTATAAAAAAGTTGGGTTGGTAAAGCTACAATTCCTTCTATTAAATCATCTTTAATTATGTTTTCTCTTATTTTTCCTTCTCCACTTGTTGCTGATGAAAGTGAACCATTAGCTAAAACTAAACCTAATTTACCATTTGGAGCTAAATGATAAATCATATGTTGAATCCATGCATAGTTTGCATTACCTTTTGGTGGTATTCCATACTTCCATCTTACATCATCGGTTAAATGTTCTTGTCCCCAATTTTTTAAATTAAAGGGTGGATTTGCAAGTATAAAATCAGCTTTAAGAGTTGGATGAAGATCATTTGCAAAGGTATCGGCATCATGTTTCCCTAAATTTGATTCTATTCCTCTAATAGCTAAATTCATTTTAGCCATTTTCCAAGTTGTTGGATTGGAATCTTGTCCATAAACAGAAATATTATTGATGTTCCCTTGGTGATTTTCAATGAAATTCTTTGATTGAACAAACATACCTCCACTACCACAACATGGATCATAAACTCTACCATCGTATGGTTGTATTATTTCAACAAGAGTTTTAACTACACTTGATGGTGTGTAAAATTCTCCTGCATTTTTACCTTCTTTTTCTGCAAATTTAGAAAGACAGTATTCATATGCTCTGCCTAAAATATCTTTTTGATCTCCATGATCAGACATTTTAATGTTTGTAAATAAATCTACAACTTCACCAAGTCTTTTTTTATTTAGTTCTGGTTTTGCAAAATTTTTAGGTAATATGTTTTTAAGTGTTTTATTTTCTTTTTCTATTTCTCTCATTGAATTATCTATAATTTGACCTATTTCCTCTTTGCGAGTATTTTTAGCTATTTCTTCCCATCTTGCTTCTTTTGGAACATAAAATATATTTTCTGCAGCATATTCGTCTCTATTTTCTTCAAATCCATCTCCTTCTTCTAAAAGTTTGTTATATTTATCTTCAAACTTATCTGATATGAATTTTAAAAATATTAATCCTAAGATAACATGTTTGTATTCAGAAGCATCCATATTTCCACGTAAAACATCAGCTGCTTTCCATATTTCTTTTTCAAATCCTATTTCACTACTATTAACTTTTGACATTTTTCACCTACGATGGTTTTGATAAAATTTTTAATGAATAACTTTTTTAAAAATAATAAAGTTCTTAATAAATAATTTTTTTAAAAATAAATATTATTAAAAAATGTTAATTTAGAATTAGTTATATTAATTAAAATAAATTTATATTATTTAAAATTTAAAATTATAAAATTTTATAAAACAATATTGAAAATTAAATAATATGATACAAAAATTTATAATTCAAAATTAAAGAACTTTACTAAAATGACTATATTAAATGATATTAATTTAAAATTATTTATATTATCTTGGTTTTGATAAAGTAGTTAATAAATAAAATTTTTTAAAAATAAATATTATTATAATATATTTATTTAAAATATCTTATATTAATTAAAATAAATTTAAATTATTTAAAATTTAAAATAATAGATTTTTATAAAATAATATTTAAAATTAAATAATTTAATAAAAAAATTCGGGTTGTGAAAAATTCATCTGATAAATTATTTTTCTAAATTTTTACTCAAATATAGAGTATGGGTAAAAATCTTTTTTAATAATGTATTAGTCTTATAAAGTTCTTATAATGCTTTAAAAAATAAAGTATTAAAACTATTAAATAAAGTGTTATGGATTCATCAGTTGAATTTTTCACAGTCTCAAAAAGTTTAGACCATACACACATGTCATTAAACTTTTATCGTCTGTTTTCAATTGTGAAAATCCATGCTAATTTTACAGTACCCAAAATATAAATATTATAATAAATAAATTCATTACAAAAAAAATTATTTTGAAATGGTGTGTTAAAATGGAATCTGAAAAATTAAAAGCTAACAATGAATGGTTAGTATGGGCTAGAGAAACAGCACACTACAACATTGAAGATTTAGCTAAAAAGATTAAAAAACCTACTAAAACAATAAAAGAATGGGAATCTACAGGATTAATTAGGTGGAATGATCTTGAAGAATTATCAGAACATTACCAAAGACCATCACATATTTTTTTTAGTAAAAATAAACCAATTTATGAAGAATACATTCCTCCAGATTTTAGAACTTTTAATAATAAAAAAGAAGATGTAACTCCAAATATGGCATTTGAAATTAGAAATGCTAAATACAAAAGAAATGTTCTTTTAAACTTAGAAGATGAATCAAATGATTTTACTTTTCCTTATTTCGAATTAAAAAATTTGCCAACTAATGACATTAATAAAGTAACAGACTTCATCAGAGAAAAATTATCAATGAATAGGGCAAAAATTAGTTTAAAAAAATTAAATCATTGGATTAGCAAAATAGAATCCTTAGGAGTTTTAATTTTTGAATTTTATGGGATTGATCCTGATGAACTTAGAGGGTATGCATTATATTATGATAAATTACCAATTATAGGTATAAATCATAGAGAATTTGATAACCCTAAAAAATTCACATTATTTCATGAATTAGCTCATCTTATACTTAAAAAAGATGGAATGAGTAATTTAAGTGGGTACTTTTTAAATGATGATGAAGAGGCAACATGCAATAAAATTGCTGCTGACATTTTAGTTCCATCTAAACTATTTAGAAGTTTAAATGAAGAATTTAACAGGAATAATTTTGATGATATGGATGTTGAATTACTATCTAAAAAATTTAAAGTTAGCAAAGAAGTTATAATTAGAAAAGCTTTGGATTTGAACTTAATAAATAAAAAAGAATATAATAAAAAAATAAATGAATTTCAATATTATTTAACAGAAAGAAAAAAAAATCAGCTAATAAAGTAAAAACTAAACAAAACAACAAAGAAACAAAACAAGATTCTAAAGATAAATTATATCAAAAACAAGCCAGCGAAGCTTTGAAAAAAAATGGTAACTACTATACTAAGAAACTTTTTGAAGCCTATGAAAATGAATTAATTTCAGATTTTGAATTATCTCGAGATTTGGATGTTTCAATGTATGTTGTAAGGAAGCTTCATGAGAACTATTTCAACGAGGAAGTAGACTGAACCATATTAAATATGTTGTTGATAGTAGTCTTATTATTAGAAGATCCAAACAGGATGTCTATGAATTTGAATCATTTCCTACTCAATGGAGTAACTTGGATAAGATGATTAAAGAAGGAAGTATCATTGCACCAATAGAAGTAAGAAAAGAGCTACTTAAAACAACAAATGAGTTAGAATACTGGTGTAATAATCATGAAAGAATGTTCATACCTCCAAACAATGATATTATATTAGAATTAAGTTTTCTTGAGGAAAAGTTCCTTATATGGTACCATTCAAAAGATGATTCTAAAGATTGGGCAGACCCTTATTTAATTGCATATGCAAAGGCTTATGATGCAGTTTTAGTTACTCAAGAGGGATGGTATCCAGATAGAAAAGAAAAAAATTATAGTATTCCTATAGTTTGTAGCAAATTAGGAGCATATTGTCATATTGGACAATATTCTACGAAAAATGTTAATAGAACTGCTTCTTTTCAATGTATTGATTTTATCGAACTCATAAAAAGAGAAAGCTTATATGAGTCTTAATTTATTCTATATATGATCAAAATTTTTAAATTTTTACATCAGAAACATCAATTTCTCCAGACATTAATTTTGGAAGTAGAATATCTCTTAATTTAGTTAATTTAATATTTTCAATCTTATTTTTATTCACTCCTAAATATATTTTCTCAGATAAATTTTCAAATTCCATTAAAATACTTTCAGGTGGAATAATAACCTCAAAATCTTTTAAATCTGTTTGTGTAATTAAAGGCTGTGTTGATCCCACATTTAATCCATCATAATTAATTTTTTTTAAGGATTGGTAAACATATTCATAATAATCTGAAGTGATTACTAAGGTATTATCTGAAGGAAATGATTTAAAATTAATTCTTTGAATAATACCTAATGTTCCAACTCTTCCTGTTAATAATATTCTTTCATCTAAAAAGGACAATATTTGAATTATTCTTTTTTGGTAGCCTAAAGAAGGAATTTTAAGTTCTAATGCATTCAATGTTTTTGTTGTTAGGCTTGAAATGGTTGTTCCTTTGTCATATTGACTTAAATCAATTAACGACATTAAATATATTTATCATCCATAAATCTTTTCGTTGTTATTATCAATTATCTTTTGGAATTCTTTTGAGGTCGTGTTGTAATCTATAACATCTACTTTGTATGGTAAATCAGATTCTTCAAATTCAATATCTAATTTTATTCTTTTTTTTAATCCTAATCCTCCTTTACAGATGAAAGCAAGGTCTAAATCAGAAAATTTTCTATTATCTTCTTTTAATCTTGATCCAAATACTAAAACTTCGCACTTTTTAGTATGTTTTTTAATTATATTTAAAACTATTTCCATTTCTTCATCTAATACTCGAATCATGCCTTTTCTCCATATTAAAGTTCTTTAATTTGTTTTTCTAATAT
>JAITOM010000375.1 GCA_031289975.1 Methanobrevibacter sp.
AAATTTTACACGATACTGATTAAATGAATCTTCATAAAAGAAAATATAGACTCTCCTGTAGAATCGTGAAAATGATGATAAAAAATATGAAAACCTCCATACTTTTTGACACCCTCGATTAATAGAATAGTTTATATACTTGATAGTTTAAAAGTTAATATTGTAATAAATTGGATTGTGTAATATGTTTGTTTTTAATTAATTTTAATAAATTAAATTTTTATAAATAAATAATTAGATATTTTTAAAATTCTATTTATATTTTAAAATTCTATTTTTATAAAGTTTTCTTTTTTAATTATTATTTTAAGTGAATATACCATATCTTTTATTGCATTATGAATAAATAGCTTTATACACATAATATAAAAGTGTATACATATTAATAATATAAAAGATTAAATATGCTTATTATTATGTAGAATAGCTATTTAATAGGATTAGATAAAATGTTTGATAATAGTTTTAATAGACAAGAAAGATCTTGCCCTGTAGATGTTGGGAAAATATATGATCTTAAAATCGAAGATCAAGGTAAAGATGGCGATGGTATAGCAAGAATTGATGGATTTGTAATTTTTGTTCCTGGTGCTGAAGTAGGACAAGAAGTTAGTGTAAAAATTAATGCAACCCGTAGGAAATTTGGATTTGGTGAAATAGCAGATGATGATGAAGTAGCAGATGAATAGCTATTTCATCAATACTATGGTATTTATGAGACTTTTATCTATAATATAGCACTGTAAAAAATATCTATATTAAAGTGAAAGTTAATTAAATTACCATAATTCACTTATTTTTAATTTTAAAGAATATCTATATTTTAAATTTATTGAATTTTTAACTTTTGTTAGTATAATTCAATATTAAAATTCTTTTTTTTTATTATAGTGGAATAAAAAAAGTTTGTAATTAATCATTTATTTTTATTCTTTTAATTTTCAATAATACTTTTTAATCTTAATTTTCAATAATACTTTTTAATATTTTATTAAATTATTAATTAATAAAATTAAATATTTTATTTTTAAAAATAAATAATTTTACAATTTTATTTATGAAATTGGTAATTTAAAGATATTTTTAAAAAAATCATTACTTAAAAACATTTTTAGTTCACTATATTATAATTAATAAAATGGTAGTGTAAAATTAGCATGGAAATTTAAAATCCAGAATTTGGTTTTTAGACAAAAAAATTTAGCACATATACCATGTCATCAAATTTTTAGTCTTTAACTAGTTTAGCACCACATACAGGGTAACAATCATAGCACATATACCATGTCATCAAATTTTTAGCCCAGATTTTTAATTTTCAATTGCAAAAATCCATCCTCTTTTTACATTGCCTAATGAAATTATAACAAAATATTTAAATTAATTAGTTTATAATTTTAATAATTATTATACTTTTTAATTTTCATTTTATTTATTTTTTCTTTAAATTAGATTTTATCAATCAATTTAAGTCAAAAAATTTGTAATTTACCTTTGTATTAAATAAGGTTGTTGGAATTTCAGAAAGTCGCTTTTTTGTAACTTCAATAGCTTTTTGAGATTCATCAATACCAATCCATCGACGATTTAAGTTTTGTACAGAAATTAAAGTCGTACCCGAGCCACAAAAACAATCCAACACTAAATCATTAGGATTAGAAGATGTTTTTATAATTTGTTCTAAAAGCTCACTGTTTTTTTCAGTTGGATATTTTGGATTTTGTGGATCTTTATATCTCCATATATCCTGTAAAAGTTTTCCTTTTTCTATTTTTTCTTTTGCATATACTTTTTTACGGGGAACACCATTTTTAGACCATTCTATGAGTCCTTTATTTTCTAATTTATCAAGTTCAGCAGGATTACATCGCCAATGTCTTCCTTTTGGAGGATATAAACCTTTCCACCTTTCACCTGTAGCTCCATTTTTTGTCTCTCCTGGAGCATGTAATGGTATAGTTGTATATCTATCACCATTTTCATCCTTTTTATGGCATGATTTTTTAATATCTTCTTTACTTAAAGGTATTCGTGGTTCATTCCAAGTATAATTATTAGTTTTTGTATAAAAAAGGATTAAATCTTTCATGTTTCCATAGGTTTTCCTTTTAAAATTTTTTGGGTTACATTTTATTCGTGCAATATCTCCTCTAAAATTATTAAACCCAAAAATTTCATCCATAACGATCTTTACATAATGCCCTATTTTATAATCAATATGTAAATATATAGATCCATTATATGATAATAATTCTTTTAATAATATCAATCGTTCTCTTATGAATTCAATAAAATCAGAACCAGTTAAAGAGTCTTCATATGCAACTTCATCATCCATACTTGAACTAATAGTATTTGCTCTATTGGAACTTATTTTAAATATATTTTTTGTAGAAAATGGAGGATCTATATAAATTAAATCAACCTTATCTTTTAAATTTAAGTCATATAACATACTTTTTAATACTTTAAGATTTTCACCATGAACTAAAATGTTATCTAAAGCAATATTTATGTCTTTATCTAATAAAGTATTAGAATGTGTTTTTAAAAGTATATCCTCCTCAGATTTTTTATTTGAATATTCTAAAAACATTGTATCACTAAACACTATATAAAAATTCTCTTAAAACTAAACTGCTCAGTATAATTTTATCTTCATTGTTTTCTAAATAGGTATACATCTTATTTTTTCCTTTTATATATAAAACTCCATCTAAAATAGCAATTTTCATAGCATTCACTGAAATATTATCCAATAATGCAATAGCATCCATAAATTGTGCATTTTGATGACCTCCAAAATCAGTTAAGAATTTAGCTTCACCAACCATATATTTACCATTAAATTTTCCAACAAAATCTAAACCTTTATTCTCTTCATAATTCAAATGTTCTTTGGCAAATGAAGTAAGTTTAGAATCACTCCCTCTTAATACTGCATTATTAGATGTGTTTAAAAATTGTTCTGCATCTAAGATATCTGCTCCTAAAAATCCTTTATCAATCCATGACTGAAATTTAGGTCCCATTTGTCTATTAGTTTCTTTAGGTGCTGTTGACTTATCATAAATATCATTTAAACCCATTTCATATAATCTTCCCGCAAGTCTATTTATTGTTTTGGGATTTAATTCAATAGAATTAGGAATTTTTCTTAAAAATGCAACATATGAATCTTTTATAGGAAATAAATCTAACTTCAATAGTTCTCTAATCAAATTTGAATTATCCCTAATCTAAATAATATTTCAATATTTTTCCATATATCCTTCTTAATTTCCCTAATACCTTCAGGTATGGTTGGATAAACTTTAAATAAATCATCTAAATATGATTTTTGTGAAGCATATTCCACACTTAATTTTGTCCAATAATTCATGATGTGTTCCTAAAATATTATTTTTAATAATTATTATATTTCTTATTTTAAATTTTAATAATTTTATATTTTTAATATTATATTTAATAGATCTTATATCATTTATTTTAAATTTTATTTATTTTATATTTTTAATATTATATTTAATAGATCTTATATCATTTATTTTAAATTTTATTTATTTTATAGTCATTTTGAAAAAGTTCTTAAATTTTGAATAATAAATTTTTTTATTAACTTATTTAATTTCAAATATTAATTTATAAAAATCTATAATTTTAAATTTTAAATAATATAAATATATATTAATTAATATAACTAATTTTAAATTAATATTTTTTAATAATATTTAATTTTAAAAAAAGTTATTTATTAAGAACTTTATCAAAACCACTATAGTCCTTGAAATAATTTTTTTTAAGCAATGTATTTATCAGGCACTGTAAAAAGAGGATGGAAATTTAAAATTTTAAATTTGGTTTTTAGGTAGAAAAAACTTAGACCATATACATCTCATCAAGTTTTTAGCCTAATTTCTTAATTTTTCATTTGCGAAAATCCATCCTCTTTTTACAATGCCATATTAAGAAAGGTTTTAATTATAGGTATACTAATTATTCTGGAAAAGAGAAAGTGAAAGCAGAATTAACTGCACATGCTGTAGTTCAGAGAATATCTGTTATTGAAGTAATAGAAACATTAGTATAAACTACATATTAATTCAATGATTTTCATTACAAAACATAGTATGAACTATATTTATTAATAGTAATAATTTATAGAATTTTATTGGTGTTATCAATGAAAAAATCAAAAATCATATATTGAAATTAGCACATATATAGTTCATTGGGAATAAAAA
>JAITOM010000028.1 GCA_031289975.1 Methanobrevibacter sp.
TAGATTTTTATAAATTAATATTTAAAATTATAGATTTTTATAAATTAATATTTAAAATTATAGATTTTTATAAATTAATATTTAAAATTATAGATTTTTATAAATTAATATTTAAAATAAATGATTAATCACAAACATTTTTTATATCACTATAATTTAATAAAAAAGTCATTATTTTAAAATTTAAGAACTTTTCCATAATGACTGTAGTATATTATTTTTTAATTATATTTATTTAAACTATATTTTATTTATTTAAATTAGATTCTAAAACTTTTTCAACAATTAACTCAGAAAAAATTAAGTCATCAGCTATTGATAAAAATGTTCCTAAGGAATTCGAGTCAATAGTAAAATTAATGGTATTATCCTCAATGGAAGATTGTACAAATCCCTCATTATCGGCTTCAAGAGATTTAAAAGCTATTTTTGCTTTTTCTTTTTCCCTATATTCTACTTGAATTTCAGCTTTAATTTTAATATTATCAACTCAGCATGTTGTTTAATTAAATTTAATTTATTTTACATTAATTTATTTCACATCAAATAAATTAAAAAATCTTTAATTATTTTTCTTTAAAGGTCTGATTTTAATTTAGCATTTCTCGTCCTGATTTTTCATAAATGCCAACAATTTGAATAATATGATCCATATCTTTTTTCTTAATAACCACATCATTATGGGCTTTTTTAAGTAAATAAGGATACCCTTCAGTTGAATATTTTACTAAAACATCAATTACTTGATTAATATCATTATCATCTGCCTGGTAAGGAAGTTCAACTTTTAAAATATTTTTATTATCTTCTAATCTGATGTAAAATATTGTAAAGATTAGTTTTCTAAAAAAATCACCTTCAACAGGAAAATCATGTTTTATGGAGTGGGAAACTTCAACATATCTTGGCAGACTATAACCTGTCTTTTTAGTAAATCTATTAAAAATAGCTAAGTCAGGGAATTTTTCATTGAAACAATCTGTAGAACTTGATGTTTTAGAAATGGCTATTATTTTTTCCTTATTTTTTAATAAATTAACTAAGTTAATAAGTTTTTCAATGTATTCTAAGTAAAAAAGTGGTTTATATTTTTTATATTCCTCCAGTTCTTCTTCAAAATTTTTTTTAAGATAATTGGATTGTATATTAACCTTAACACCAGTGTCTAAAAATTTTTTACATAGATTTATGAGCTTAATTCTTTCATTTTTAGGAATATCATTTTCCATTGGAATTGGTCTAATCAAATGACCAAAAATAGAACCATCAAATAGGTAATAATCTGGATTAAAATCATTGATTGTCTTATTAGCATTCTTTATTTCATATATTTCCATATAGCTTCTTAAACGATCGGAACTCTTATTACTTTTTCCCATAATATCCACCTTGGAATGTTCAAGTTTATTAAGAGAACCAGAATCATATATTAAAGACTCAATAGCTATTGCATAGAAAACAAAACCTAAAAGGTTTCGTTTGTGAATGCTTCCATCCCCAGCAGATATTTTAAACTCTTTAATATTATTATTTAAAGGTTTATTAACCCATTTATCTTCAACATCAATGTCTTTTCCACTAATATCTCCAATTTTCTCTTTAATATATTCTTTTTTCTCAATAGCTTCTTTATATAATGATTTTAACATTTAAATCCTCAAAATATGAAATGATTTGAGTTAAGTTTTAGCAAGTCTAATTCCAGATACAATCTCAGAAATTTTAGATTCAATATCATCTGTTTCTTCAACAATCGTTCCAGTCACAATGATATCTGCACCAGAGATAGCTAATTTATATGCTTTATCCTTATCTCTAATCCCACCACCAACAATAAGAATCATATTATCTACACTTGATTTAGTATAGCTAACCATTTCTTCAGTAATGGATTCATCTACCCCAGAACCAGCTTCCAAATAGAAGAATCTCATGCCTAAGTATTCTGCTGCCATAGCATAAGTTGCAGGGATTTTAGGTTTATTGCGAGGAACAAGCTTTGCACTTCCAACCCAACCAACAGTTCCTCCAGGTTCAACAACCATATATCCTAAGGGAATAGGTTCAATTCCAGATTTTTTAACAGAAATAGCTCCTAATGATTGTGCTTCAATAAGCCAATAAGGATTACTTGAATTTAGAAAACTCATGAAAAAAATAGCATCAGCATATTTACTCACATTACTCGGATTACCTGGAAATATAATAATCGGATGTTCAATATTTTCAGATAATGCCTTCGCACTTAAATCAATTTGATTGAAATCAACTGTAGAACCACCCAACATAATTCCATCAGTTCCACCCCTAATAGCTGCTTTAGCTATTTTAACTGCAGATTCAGGGCTTTGTTCATCTGGATCAATTAAAGTAAGATGTAGCTTACGACTTTTCAATATCTCCCTAATCTGTTCCTCTACTACTCCAAACATTCCAATCACTAAATTTAAAAAAATAGAATTATAATACAATTTAATAATAGAATATAATATAATTTCATCATGTAAGAATATTTTATATCATTTTTTTTTACTTATTTATTTCATTTTTCACTAATAAATTTAAAAATTAGATGACTTATAAGAATATAAACATTTTTAATAAAATAAAAGATTATATTTAATTAAACATATTTAATTAAATTATATAAACATTTTTAATAAAATAAAAGATTATATTTAATTTAAAGTATTTAATTAAGTTAAATATTTATTTTTTTTTAAACAAATATTAATTTTAATGATTAAATAAAATTTATTAAATAAAATTTAACAAGATTATTCTATTTTAATAATATTATCCTCTTGCTTCTTTGGCCTTAAATCTTAAACCTTTATAACCACACTTTCTACAAGTTTTTGCTCTTGCAGGATTACGTGCATTACATTTTAAACAAATTTTAACCTTAAAAATTCTATTTTCAGCTTCTTCAAATCTTGCCATTATTATCCTCCTTTATCGAATTGTCATGAAAAAATTGTAGATATATGAAAAATTTATATTATTAAAAAATGATAATAAAATAAAAAAGAGTTTTTATAAACTTTAATACTTTTTAAAGCTTAGTTTTTAAATTATTAGAAAAACAAAGTTTAGCCATTTGAAAGAAGTTATTGATTAGAAACTCTATTGTTTACTTAATATCATGATAGTATATAAACTTATATCATGATAGCATATAAATATTTTTATTCCTAAGGGTGTCAAAAACTGTAGAGTTTAAAAAATTATTTAATTTATAAAATACTGATAAGAAAATTTTAAAAAAAACTCAATAGAAGTTTACATCTTCCTTAATAATAAACGTTTAAATACTATAATATAAATAATTTATAATAGTTTTTTAGTATTTTTGTAAAAATAATTTTTTTAATTTTAAAATATTATTAGAAAATATATTTATATGAACTGGGCAACAATTATGAAATAGTCAAAAATAATGCACTATTTCATTGAAATAGGTAATTCAACATGTGTGTATGTAGCTATACAAATTTAGTAATTTTACCTACTAAAAAATAATTAAAAAATAATTGTTAACCACTCTAATAGTAAATTTTTTTATTGAATTTATTTAAAATATCTATTATTATAATATCTAATTTTTCAATTTTAAGATAAATTAAAAATTTAAATTATATAATTAAAAATTTAAATTAAATAATTATAAATAATTGTATATTTTCATAACATTATAATTTTGTTTAATATATATTA
>JAITOM010000046.1 GCA_031289975.1 Methanobrevibacter sp.
GGAATTAAACTATAAAAGTCTGTACCTATGTTGTATAAGAAAAATCCTGAAGTAAATAATCCAGCAAGACCAAGTAGTATGTAACCTAAAGCACCCACACTTTCAATATTTGATATAAAATCATGTGAAAGTTGTATTGGACTTTTTTCTATTCCATAGACCAATATAGAGAGTATTATCCCACCAGCAATCATAGCACCACCTTGAAATCCACCTCCTGGCGTAATATGTCCTCCAAGAATGGTTAAAATTCCTAAACATATGATTATAAATGTCGCAGGAAATACAAATATTTTTAAAATTGTACTCATTTCATCACAGCTAATAATTTCATGGTTTATTAATAATTATTTCACTCATGATACCATATCAATGCAAAAGTTTTTTAATAATTTAATTGATTAGGGCATTAATTATTTTACTATTTTATAATTAATCTTAAATTAGTTAGTTTAATTATATTTAATTTATATTATTAATAATTTTTTTATATTATATTTATTAAATAGAAAAGTTCTTAAATTTTAAAATAATAATTTTTTTTATTTAAAATAATAATTTTTTTTATTAAATTATTTAATTTTACATATCATTTTATAAAAATCTATAATTTTAACTAATATTAATATATTTTAATTAATATAAATGATTTTAAATTAATATTTTTTAATAGTAATTTATTTTTAAAAAAATTATTAAAAAATTATTTATTGAGAGTGAGCAATAATTATTTTTTAATGGGAAATTACATGATATACATAAGCTATTTTTCATTGTCTAAAATCCCTACTCCAAAGACTAAAAGAACTACAACAACTGAACTTACTAATATTAATGCTTCACCTAATGTATCATAAGCTCTCCAATCAAATACAATTAATGTGACCATATTTGGTGTGATCTTAGTTCCTAAGATATTATAAATTTCACTTACTCCTGGTGTTATAAGTTCATCTAATTTAAAAAGTGCACTAAGTAAACTTACTCCAAATAATGCAGTCGATATTGATAAAATTAAAGTTCTTATACTGCTATTTTCCAAACTAAACTCCTCCCACTATTATCTCATTATTATTAAATTATTTAATATTTTATTAAAATTTATTAATTTTGGTTTATTTGTAGTTTATTTAATTTCATTTTAACACACCCCAATAAATAGCACTGACTAATATTGCAAGGGTTAAAATCACATAAAACATCATTTTATTAAGGGAATCATCTTGCTCTTTTTTAAGCTTACTAATTAAAGGCATATTGGTAATTAAAAATAATCCTAAACCTAAAATTATTAAAACTGTAAGTAAGACATTTACATGTCTAAGCATAATAGATGAAATTAGTATTGTAGAAATTATAGTTAATTCAGCAGCCATTGCAGAGCTTACATTTTCATTTGTGATGGTGTCTTTTTTTATTTTATCTTTAAATTTCTGCACTGAATTATGAATTAGAATGTAAATATCCATCTAAATCAAACCTCCAACAAATACACTGAATTCTTTCACAACTAAATCTGGTATTAGTCCTAAAACAATACAAATTATTAGTAAAACACCTACAGCAAATATGGTTGATCGTGGTACTAATGATTTTTCAACAGTTAAATTGTTTGGTTTTGGTTTAAGATATGCTGCATGGAATATTTTTATAAATGTCATAAATGTAACAATACTAACTAATATCATGATTATGGCAAGTTCTGGGAAATTAGCCTTTAAAGCTGATTGGATAAGCATTAATTTGCTTTGAAAACCATTTAAAGGAGGAACCCCCGCCATAGCAAATCCTCCGAGAAGAACCATAATAGATATTTTAGGGTTGTCTTCAATTAACCCACCTAATTTAGTAATGTCTGATGTTTTAGTTAATTGTAATATTACACCAAAGCCAATGAACAATAATGCGGTTATTATTAGTTCATTAAGACCTTGAAATAGTGCAGCAGTAATGGATAAGTTTGTTCCAATACCAAAACCAAGACCAATATATCCAAGTTCTCCAACAGCTAAAAATCCAATTATTCTTCTTAAATCAGTTTCTATAAGAGCCATTGTAATTGAAAGTATCATTCCAGCTAATGAGAAGAATATTATGACTTCATGAACAAATGGAAGATGGGAGTAAATTCTAAGTATTGCAAGTCCGAAACTTATAAATATAACAACTGATAATGCTTGTAATAATGCACTTCCACTTGGTGTGGCTTTACTATAAACTGCAGATTTAATGGTGTGGAATGGTGGTAAACCTACACTATAAATCCAACCAAAGAAAATTAATCCAAATGAAAATAGAAATACAGGTGAATAAGGATCTATTATCCCATTTTTAATCACATAGGTTATATCCGTTATATTTACACTGCCAACCAAAGCAAGTAAAAATCCTATTCCTGTAAGAAGTATAGGTCCACCTATGGAACCTAAAATCATATACTTCATAGCAGTTTCATATTTTTGCTCATCATTAGAAGATAATATTATCCCTACTTGAGATATAATAGCTATTTCAAAAAATATGTACATGTGGAAAATATCGTCTGATAAAAGCATGGCTGTTACAGAACCTAAACCCATGAACATTAAAAACATATATTGCCCAGAGATTCTTTTTCTTTCGTTTATTGTGGTGAAAATAGCTAAAAATCCTACAATAAATAAGAAAAATAATAATATTTTTTGTAAGCCTTCAAAAGAATAGCTTATTCCAATATGAAAAGTGGATAAGCTACCATTTGAAATAAAACTTGGAAGTGAGCTTAATAAGTTTCCATTGTCTATTAATGGAGAATGCCCTCCAAAGTAGTGAAATCCATAGTTAGATATTATTGGGATTAAAGGTAAAACAATAGCTACTACAAAAGAAAGTGTTTTAACTGCGGAATTTTTTCCACCTAAAGCATTTAAAATTATGGCAGCTGTTATTGGAATAATAACCATTAAAGGGATTAATTCATTCATGATTATCACCTAATATTTTGGATGCACTTAAACTGCCATGTTTTTTATATAAAACCATAGCTATTGCTAAAGTAACAGCTAAGGTACATGCACCAATAACTATACTTGTAAGTACTAACGCATGAGGTAAAGGATAAGCTGAGTTTGCCATAAACCAGTCAGGAGACATACCTGGTAAAAAGATAGGCACTATACCATCTGCTTTATAGGCTAATGTAATTAAGAATAAATTAGCTCCTTCCTCAATAAAAGATAATCCAATGATCTTCTTGATTATATTATCAAGAAATATAGCAGCATACAATCCAATAAGAATAAAACTTCCTGAACATAATAAAGCAGCTAATTGAGTATCAATCATCTTTATCAACTCTCTGAGTTTTATAGATTGCTAAAGCCAAAAATACTGGAAGAATTGCAGCACCAACAATGGCTTGAGTTAATGCAACATCTGGAGCAAGCAGAATCTGAAAAAGAATAGCTATGCATCCTCCACTTATTCCTGTAAGAATAGCTGCTTTGAGTAAGTCTCTTTGTGCGAGTGCAAGAATTGACCCCAAAATTCCAATCAGCATTACTATATATTCAATCATTATTAATCCTCATTTATAATATTTAATTTTGAAATAGAGTATTTTTCATCTTGATTATCAATTTGTTCTTCTTTAAATTTAGTGGTGTTATTATTTTTAGAATCATTATTATCAGATGCAGCTGACTCTTTATTATTTTTATCTTCACCATAGTAGTAAGCATTTGCCATAGCATGACCAACAATAGGGGCTAAAATAAAGTAGATGGCTGCTAAAAGTGGTTGATTTAACCCAATCATTGCTAATACTCCTGCAATGTCTACAATACCTAAAAAATGCAATCTAACATAGATAACCTTATCCATCTCATCTTTGAGCCTTACTATTCCAATAGAAGCGATTAGAATCAGTATAGCAGCTATAATTAAGCATAAGGATTGAAATATTCCAAAAATGGTGTTAATCATGTTTTTCTCTCCTTAATACAATTGAAAAAGCTATTGTGCCTATAACACCAAGAATAAGTAGTGCAAGTGCAATGTCCTTACAAAACTCAATATTATGGATATTACCATACACTAAAAGTAAAATAGCTATTCCAAGTGAGAATGTAGCACTCCCAATCAATCCCATAGCTATGGTTTTATTGGTGGTTATTTTAATAGCCACTAATAAAAATATGACAAGTGAAACCATTAGAATGTATTGGCTAATTAGCAGTATCTCCATTTAAATCACTACTCTAACATTTTTTCAATATATTTTTCAAGGGGAATAATATCTTTATTTTCTCTTGGAGAGATAACAACGACCTTTAGGATGGAATTTTCACTATCTAAATCAATAGTCAATGTACCTGGAGTTAAAGTTATTGTGTTAGCCAAGATAGTTTGTGAAACTGGTCTTTTAAGAATAGTTTTTATATCAATAATATATGGATCGATATTTCCATTAATAGATCTTTTAGATGTATCTATAGTTGATTTTATAATCTCTTTTATTAATACTAAAAAAAAGAGAATACCATAATAAAATCTATCTAAAAACATCCATTCATCTCCAATTATAATTCAAAATCTTCATTTTTCATTTATAAAATTTTTATTTATATTCTTTAATTATCACTTCTTTATATTATTTATAAATTTCATTTTGTTGATTATTAATAATTAATAATGAAAATTAAATATAAATTATTTAAATATAATTTTATCATATTAAAAAAATTTTTAAATCTTGATTTTATTATAATTAATAAAATAATATATTCTTTAATAAATTATCTATTTATTATCATTTATATATGTATATTATTTGTTTATTATATATAAAAAAGTATAATACATAATATTAAAAATAATTTATTTATTTTTATATAAAAATTCATTAAAAATTGTTTATTTTATTAATATTTCTTTTAAATTTATAATATTTAATTATTTGATCCTTAAATTCATTTGTTTTATCAAAATAACTATTCAAATTTTTTTATTTTTATTATAGAGTCTACGGCATAATCCTATAACTTATTAATTATGCTTATTTTTCCAATTAAATGATTATGATTCTTTTTTTAAACTTATTTAAGATTCATTAGATTTCTTTTATAATTACGGCACTGTAAAAAGAGAATGGATTTTCGCGAATGAAAAATTAAAAATATAGGCTAAAAATTTGATGATCTGTATATGATGTTAAATTTTTTTTGTCTAAAAACTAAATTTTGGATTTTAAATTTCCATGCTAATTTTACACTGCCTTTATAGGGTACTATAAATTTAGCATGGATTTTCCAATTGAAAAATTAAGAAAATCAAAGATTTTCTAACTTTAAAAATAGAAAACTTTTTAAAATTAAGAAAATATGCTTAAAAATTCGATGTCATTATATTGTGGTCTAAATTTTTTTTGCTTAAAAATCAAAATTTTAGATTTTAAATTTCCATCCTCTTTTTACAGCACCATTAATTTTCCTTTAAATTGCTATAATATAAAATAGTTTTATTTTTTTATTAAAAGACTAATTATTCCTTAAATAGAGAGAGAGAGAGAGAGAGAGAGCTTGTGATTAATTTTTAAATCTTTTCATTATCTTTTATTTGATTTTAATCCTTTTTATTTAATTTTATTTGATTATACGGATTTTAATAATTTCTGATTTTAAAAACAAAATAGTAACATTTAAATAGGGGTAAAAATAAATAATATTTTTTATAAGTAAAAAATTAATTTTTTTTGATTTTTATTGTAATTTTATTAAATAAAACTTATAATTAATTTTTTATTTTTTAATATTAACTAATATAATTAATACTAATTTTTTAATAGAAAATGAATTTATTTAATGGAGGATTAAATAAAAATGATTAAGAAGAGTAGAAATAAAATTTTAGGTTTAATGATTCTCATAGGTTTAATAAGCCTACTATACGCAACACAAGCAGAAGACAATCCAATAATAATAAATCCAAACAATAGCACTATCCAAGAAGCTATTGATAATGAAAGTGTTCATGCTGGCTCTACTATAGAGCTTGCTGATGGAAATTACAATGGAAGTGGTAATTTTAATATTATTGTTAATAAATCTGTGACTATTAAAGCTGCTTCTGGTGCTAATCCAATTATTGATGCAGAAGGTCAAGGTAGAATATTCAATATAACTGCAAATAATGTTATACTGAATGGTTTAACCATTACAGGCGGTTCAAAATCTGCAATTTATAATACTGGTGCTAATTCTAGTGTGAGTAATACTGTTTTATTAAATAACAT
>JAITOM010000097.1 GCA_031289975.1 Methanobrevibacter sp.
AGTATAACAATTTAAAAAGTAACAGCTCCATGAAAAATTCCTATAAATACTCATAAAAACCATGAAAATTCCAAAATAACAAACCCAAACTATACAAATACAAAGCAAATACAAACACAACATAAAAAACAATTGATAAAAAAAAGAATAAAACCCAAAATATAAAAACAAAAAACACTAAAAAACAAAAATACAAAAACACTTTACGAACTACTGATAATAATTATAATTTTTTTAATTAAAAATTTGACATTTATGATGTAATTTAAAAAATTTCATTACTTACAAACATTATTTCATACACTATAATTTGAAATTTTTAAAAACAGAGAATAAATTCTCCTAAGTTGAAAATAAATTTTCAACAATAAGATATTTAAAAACAAATGATTAATTACAAACATTTTTTCATCACCATATTATTTAAAAGTAATTGTAATATTTATTATTATGATCATTATGGAGGGGTTCTTAAATTTTAAAATGATAATTTTTTTATTAAATTATTTAATTTTAAATATTACTTTATAAAAATCTGTAATTTTAAAATTTAAATAATTTTAAATTAATACTTTTTAATAATATTTATTTTAAAAAAGTTATTTATTAAAAATTTTATTGAATTAAGTATAACATTAGATTATAGATTTTTAATTGATTTTAGAGATTAAATAGATAATTTAAATAATATTAATTATTTAAATAACTTGTAGAGAATAATTATGAAAGGAATTGTTATATCATCTAATTGTAGTGGTGGTGGAAAAACTACAGTTACTCTTGGGCTTATGAAAGCACTTATGAAATTGGGTTATGATGTTCAAGGATATAAGGTTGGTCCTGATTATATTGATCCTGTATTTCATACAACTATAACAAATAAAGATTCAAGAAATTTAGACTTATTTTTGATGGGTGAAGATGGTGTAAAAGCAAGTTATTCAAGAGGAACAGGGGATATTGCGGTAATAGAGGGAGTTATGGGATTATTTGATGGTAAAGGTATTTATAGTGAGTTTTCAACGGCTCATTTAGCTGAAACATTAAATTTGCCTATAATTTTAATACTGTCTCCTAAATCAACAAGTTTAACTTTAGGTGCTGAAATTCAAGGAATACTTAATTATTCTGATGAATATATTAAAAAATCAAATATAAAAGGAATTATCTTAAATAATATCTCAAATAGCTATTATAAACTTATGAAAATTATAATAGAGAAAAATTCTAAGGTTAAAGTTTATGGATACATACCTAAAGACCCTGAACTTTCATTAAAATCCAGATACTTAGGTCTTATACAATGTATGGAAGTTGAAGATATTGAATATAAAATTAATAAATGTAGTGATTATATTTTATCAAATATTGATATGGATAATTTAATAGCTGATTTTAAAGAGGGTGAAGACTATGAGGATAATTTCCATATAGAAAATAAAAACTTGAAAATTGCAATAGCAATGGATTTTGGGTTTAGTTTTTATTATAAAGAAAATATTGAGCTTTTAGAAGAACTTGGTGAGGTGACCTATTTCAGTCCATTACACGATGAGAAACTACCAGAAAATATTGATTTTTTATACATGGGCGGTGGTTATCCAGAAGTCTTCATTGAAAAGTTAAGTAAAAATACTTCAATGCTTAAATCTATAAAGGAAGCTTTAGATAATGGATTACATTGTTATGGTGAATGTGGTGCTTTAATGTATTTAACAAAATCTATAACAGATTTGGATGATAATATATTTTCTACTGTTGGTTTTTTAAATGGAAAAAGTTTAATGACTAAATCACTACAAAATTTTGGATATGCAAGAATAGAAATTAATAAAAAGAATAACTTATTGGATAATCTTTCTATTAATTGTCATGAGTTTCATAAATCAAAAGTCAGAATAAATGAGGAATGTATTTATGATGTTGAAAAAATAGTTTATGATGATAAGGTTAAAAAATGGAATTGTGGATATATAAAGAACAACACTTTAGTTGCTTATCCTCATATTCATTTTTTTGGCAATATGAAGTTTTTAAAAAGTTTAATAAAGAATATTGATTTACATAAATAATAGCCATTGTATATACTGTTAAGACAATTTAATTTTAGGTATTTATTTTAAATTTTTAAAGCTACTTTATCTTCATCGTTAAGATTAGATTTTTTATTATTCCTATTATAATAGTATTTATTATGGGCTTATGGACTATATAAAGTTACATAACTAATTTATCTTAACACTATGTCGTGTGCATGAGCCGGTTCAGCACTGTTGCTTATTTGCAAAAGATATTCCACGTCTTAACACTATGTCGTGTGCATGAGCCTAAATTAATTATGCAAAACAATTTATATAATATGAGTTAAAAAATTAATTTATTCATGATGGGTATTATAATAAATCCAAAACTTATTTATATGAATTGTGTAATACTATATCAATAGGTTTATGTTTTCGAGGTTTGCACAAAACTTCAAAAAAATAGGCATTTTTAATGTTTTTTTAACATGATCCAAGAAAAAATCTTAGCTGTTCCACTAAAATAAGGATTAAAACTTCTTTATTGACATTTTAACAGCACCTTAAATGTTATATATGGTCTTAGTTCCACTAAAACAAGGATTAAAACTTCTTTATTGACATGCTAACTTTTGGGGTTATATGTTTATCATAATTTCCACTAAAACAAGGATTAAAACTTATTTAGAGGTGAATCTATTGCATTTTGAATGCTCTCATTGGGAGTGATATAATTCCACTAAAACAAGGATTAAAACTTATTCATTGACTTCGTTTAAAGTCTTTTTTTCGTGAATTTTTCTTCCTTGTTCCACTAAAACAAGGATTAAAACTTATTTGTTGATGTATTGTCGTAGATTCGTTTTAAATATTTATTCCACTAAAACAAGGATTGAGATTTATTGACAAACATTATAATAATGTTTTTTAACAATTGTATTAGTTTAATAGTTGTTTAAAAAACTAATGGATGTATAAAATAGTTTGTATGTAAATTAAATAAAAGAAGCATTTGTTATGGTTTTAAATGAGTTTTCATATAATTGTTTCCAACTCCCTA
This sequence comes from Methanobrevibacter sp., assembly GCA_031289975.1. Classification (GTDB taxonomy): domain Archaea; phylum Methanobacteriota; class Methanobacteria; order Methanobacteriales; family Methanobacteriaceae; genus Methanovirga. The sequence continues at coordinate 3,082 of JAITOM010000097.1, forward strand.
AGAAGTATAGTTCATGATTTAAAGGAGTAAACAAAAATGAAAGATTACATAAAAAATCCTATGGATATTGAAAATAGAAGTTTTGAAATTATTGAAAGTGAAATGCATTCACATAATTTCACTAATGAGGAATTAAATGTTGTGAAAAGAGTGATACATACAACAGCTGATTTTGATTATGAAAATATAATTCATTTTAGTGATGATGCTATTGTGAAAGCTCAAGAGATATTGTCTAAAGGTATAACAATATATGCTGATACCAATATGGCACTTTCAGGAATAAATAAAATAGCTTTAAGAAAACTTAATTGTGATGGAAAATGTTATGTATCAGATGATAAGGTTAAAATCATTGCAAAGGAAAAAAATATAACACGGTCAATGGCTGGAGTTGAAATTGCGGTCAATGAAGGAGTTGAGTTCTTTGTTTTTGGAAATGCCCCTACTGCAATCTATAAATTGTTAGAACTTGTTGATAAAGGAATTTCGAAACCTAAATTTATAGTTGGTGCACCTGTTGGTTTTGTTGGAGCAGAAGAATGTAAAAAATTATTAGAAACATATAATGTTCCAATGATAACGGTTAGAGGCAGGAAAGGTGGTAGTCCTGTAGCTGCATCAATAATGAATGCAATAATGTATTTGATGATAGAGAGATAGTGTGATTTTAAAATAAAACTTTATATTTCTTAGATTCATTCATTTAATAGTGTAGATTTCTTAGATTCATTCATTTAATAGTGTAAATTAGAGCATCTCGAAAGGTCATAAAATTCGACTTGTTAAAAACATTATTTTAATATAATATAGTAGTTTTGATAAAGTCCTTAATAAATAACTTTTTTAAAAATAAATATTATTAAAATATATTTATTTAAAATTAGTTATATTAATTAAAATAAATCTATATTAATTTAGAATTTAAAATTATAGATTTTTATAAGTTAATATTTAAAATTAAATAATTTAATAAATAAAATTATCATCTTAAAATTTAAGAACTTTTCAAGAACTTTTCCAAGAACTTTTCCAAAATGATTATATATAATATAAAATTAAAGAAACTTTTTTATATTATCAGTAGTTCGTAAAGTATTATATAGTATGGGTTATATTATATTATTTTATGACATACAAAAAAAAACCCACATATTTTTATTAAAAATAATTAAAAATCTATATCTTTTAAAAATATTTTTGATTCGTTAATATTATTATTGAATATGGAGAGATTATGAAAATTAGAGTACCTTCAAGGTTGCATATGACCTTAAT
>JAITOM010000111.1 GCA_031289975.1 Methanobrevibacter sp.
TTTATTAATATTAATTTTTGACTATATAATACACAATAAGTGAAAAACTGAAATAAAGTATTATCAGCTGAATTTGTCATGCCCCAAAAAATTTTAGGATCCATATTCTTTACACCCTCCCAATTTTTGTAAAAAATTATTTATATCTTAAAAATTAGATTATTAATTGTTATATATAAATAAAATCATGAAAATTTAATATCATTGAAAATTTAATATAATGAAATTATTAAATTAGGAAATTATTAAATTAAACAATTGATTAAATGATTAAATTAAAGACTCCAATTACAAATGAAGATATTGATAAGTTAAAAATAAAGGATAAAGTTTTAATTAGTGGAGATATATACACAGGAAGAGATGCTGTTCTTCCAAAACTAGTGAAACTAATAAAAAAAGGGAACAAACTTCCATTTTCTCTTAAAGGTAGCATTTTTCTCCATACAGCAGTAAGTGTAGCTGGAATATCTCCTACTTCAAGTAATAAAAAAGAAATAGAGTTACCCATGATACTTTTATCTAATAAAGGTGTTAAAATCCACATAGGAAAAGGTTCATTAAGTACTGATACAACAAAAGATTTGAGAGATGCTGTTTTTATTGTCACTCCTTCAGTTGCAGGAATTTTAACTAAAACTATAATTCGTAAAAAAATTGTGGCTTTTGAAGAAGAAGGAATAGAAGCTATTTTCAAATTAACAGTTAAAGATTTTCCTGGGATTGTAGCTATTAGTAAAGGAGAAAGTATTTTTAATCAATGATTTATAGTTTTAAATATGGATTGTTTTATAAAGTATTCATTTTAACTTGATAATAGATTTTGGAATAGTAAACTTAGTATATTATTTGTAAATTATTAAATAATTTTAAATTAATAATTTTAATAATCAATATGTTTTTAAAAAGTTATTTATTAAAAACTTTATCAAAACCACGATAATTAAAATTTAGTCATGTTTAAATTAAATTCATATTACAAATTTATATTCATTTTTAAGACTAATTTAATAATTTTAAATTTTAATAAGAATCAAAAAATTGAATTTTATATGATCTTTTATTATTAAAATAATATATTTATTAAAAATTTATTTATTAAAATAATTATATTAAATTACTATATTATTCAGAATGTAGAATTATATTAAATTAACTAATATAGGTAAAAAGAATAAATTTATTGAAATGGATGGAAGTATAATCCAAATATTTCACTATTTATTAAGGGATTAAATATGAAAATTGTCATTTGTGAACACTGTGGTGCAAAATTCAGATTAGAAGATAATGAATTTCCTTATAATTTCGAATGTTCAGTTTGTGCTGGAAATTTAGTAGATGAAAATGGTTCTAATCAGAGTTTAGATCCTTGGTATCTAAAATCTGAGAAAAATAACTCTGATACTTATGTAGTTAAGTGTAAAAATTGTGATCTTAAGTATGTTCTTAATAGTAATGAAAAAGTTAATGATTATCAATGTTCAATTTGCAGTGGAGACTTAACATATTTTAATGAAGAAGAAATTATTTCTGAAACTGATAATATAGAAACTGATGTTATTAAGGATTTGGATGTGGAAACTGCTGATAATAATATAACTGCTGAAGAAAATAAATTATATGGTTCTAATGACATTAATCAAACAATTAAAAATAAGTTTAAAGAAGATTTTATAGACAACTTAGATAAATCTTATGAAAATTTAAACACTAAAAATTCATTGCACGATGATTTAGGAGATGATGATTTAGGAGATGAAACAGATCGCATGCCTTTAGAAGAAATTAAGGATGATAACATTATTCCTACTATGGATAATGAAATCTCATCTGTGGAATCTGAATCTACTCCTAATAAAAGTAAAACACCTTATAACACAACTATTGGCATTGGATTATTAATAGTTTTCATTGGAATTATAGATATTTTTACAACTGTTAGAGAATATGGTTACTATATAATAGTATTTGGTATTATCGTATTTATAGTAGGAATTATATTATATAAAAAACATAGTGATAGTGAATTAAGAAATGAAGCATTTAAAAAAAACTTATTTAGACTTCCTAATGATTTTCATATTCACTCTGATTTGAAATTACCAAATTCAGATGAAATCGATCATGTCATTATTGGACCTACTGGAATATTCTCTATTTTAGTTGTTAATGTTAAAAATAATTTTGATAAAAAAATAGATATTAATAAACATGAAATAACAGATAATAATTCTTCAGAAAAGATAAAAATAGATGATAATTCTACAGAGGAGATGAATGTTATTAGAAATCCTCAAAATACAGAAATAGATATGATGTACGCAATCGATTCTTCTCCATTAAGCCATAGAAAGGTAGAAAAAATTAAAAAATCAAAAAAAATTAATATTAAGTTTAATGTTAATGAAAAAATTAAATTTGACAAATTTGACAAAATCAAAAAGGATTCTATTAAAAAATGTGAAAAGTTAATTAATTTTTTATATGAAAATGATTTTAATTATTTTTGTGGTGAACCATTAGTTGGTTTTCTTAATGATAAGAATATTTTACTTAATATTCCTTTAACTGATGATTATATGATCTTAGATGATTTTTTAAATATGTTGGTTAATAGTAAGATAAGATTTGATGATGATAAAGAAGTTGAAAATATTTCAAAATTCCTTTTTTCATTCTCATGAATATTAGTCTATAAAATGTGATGATCTAATTATAATTTAAAACCAAACTTTTTACACTTTAAAAATTTTAGTTTTAACTTAGAGAATCTTTGTTTCTCTTTGTCTAAATTAAATATTTATTTTTTCATTAGTTATTTAATATAAACTTCTTTTTTTAATATATAGGATGATTAAAATGAAAACAATGAAGTGGAAAGACAATAGGCTCATTCTTATAGATCAGCGAAGATTACCTGATGATTTGAATTGTTTTATTTGTAATACTTATGAGGATGTTATTTTTGCAATTAAAGAAATGGTTGTTAGAGGTGCTCCAGCTATTGGAGTTGCAGCTGCTTTTGGAATGGTTTTAGGAGATATTGCTGGTGAAAATTTAAATGTTGTAGCTAAAAAACTTAAATCATCAAGACCAACAGCTATTAACTTATTTTGGGCTGTTGATAGAATTTTAAAATCAGATAATCCTCCTTTAGATGAAGCTATTGCTATGTATAAAGAGGATATAGATACTAATTTAGCTATTGGTAGATATGGTGCTGAAATTATTGAAAAAAATGACACCATTCTAACTCACTGCAATGCTGGAGCTTTAGCTTGTGTTGATTATGGAACCGCTCTTGGTGTTATTAGAACTGCTCATCATCAAGATAAAAATATTAATGTTATTTGTGATGAAACAAGACCTCTTGGTCAAGGTGCAAGACTCAGTGTTTGGGAAATGCAACAAGAAGATATTCCAGTTAAACTAATTCCAGATGTTGCAGCAGGATATTTAATGCAAACTTTGAAAATAAATAAGGTTATAATAGGTGCAGATCGTGTATGTACTGATGGAATAGTTAATAAAATTGGTTCGCTTATGGTTGCTTTATCTGCAAAGAGATTTCATGTCCCTTTTTATGTGGCTGCTCCTTTATCTACATTTGATTTGAAAAACTCTATTTATGATACTGAAATTGAGGAAAGGGCTCCTGAAGAAGTGATGTTTTATGGTGGTTGTAGAATTGCTCCAATAGGAACTGAGGTTATAAATCCTGCTTTTGATATAGTTCCTGCAGATCTTATAACTGGCATTATCACTGAAAAAGGAATCATACATTTTGATAAATTTAGTGAATTCTTTTTAAACATGAAATAATATATTCTCATTAGAAACTTGGTAGCGATTATTTTTCATGATAAATATATTTGTTAAATCATAATTATTAGTTAATCTAATGAAGAATAATTAAAACAATTGGTGTTTTGAATCTTATTAAATAGAAAAGTGTCAAAAAGCATGGAAATTTTTAAAATAAAGAAAATCAAAGATTTGTTATTGAAGATAACTTAAATATCGAAGATTTTTAGTTTCTAACTCTTTAAAATTTTCGATTTTAAAGAATGAAATATAATCATTATGAAAAAGTTCTTAAATTTTAAAATGATAAATTTTTTTATTAAATTATTTAATTTTAAACATCACTTTATAAAAATCTATAATTTTAAATTTTAAATAATATAAATATATTTTGATTAATATAAATAATTTTAAATTAATATATTTTAAATTAATATATTTTAAATTAATATATTTTAATAATATTTATTTTTAAAAAAGTTATTTATTAAGAAATTTATCAAAACCACTACAATGATAAAAATCACAAAAAGTTATACCCTCATAATCGGAAATATTTATATATCATATATATAAAAAATTAAGTAATAGACGGAAATTAGTATCCGCATTAACTTTTAATATTTAATTTATATAACTTAATAATATTTTTATATCTTTAATAATAAATTAATATGAATTTAAATTAGAATTAAATTATTTTAAATTAAAGAGGTTTAATATATAAAATATAGAAAAATATTAAGTTATGAAGAAAATAATTCAGTGGAGGATATTAGTATGGTAGATTACATAGATAAGGTTATTAAAGAGGCAAATGAAAAAGATATTAAATTTGTAAGACTACAATTTGTAGATATTAATGGTATTCCAAAAAATATTTCTGTTTCCATTGGAAATAATAAAGATGAAATAGAGGATTTAATCAATGAAGGAATGCTATTTGATGGTTCATCTGTAGAGGGGTTTGTTGAAATTCACGAAAGTGATCTTGTTCTTAAACCAGATCCACAGACATTTTCACTTTTACCATGGAGACCTGAAGAATCTGGTGTAGGTAGATTTATATGTGATATTTACACTCCTGAAGGAGAACCGTTTGTAGGAGACCCACGTTCTGCTCTAAAAAAATCTTTAAATAAAATTAAAGATAAAGGTTATAAATATAACATTGGACCTGAACCAGAGTTCTTTATTGTTGATCAAGATGAAAATGGCAACTACATTCCTTATGATATGGGAGGATACTTTGATGTTGAACCAGTTGATAAAGGAGTAAACTTTAGAAGACAGTTGGTTAATGACTTAGAGAAATTAGGTTTTGAATTAGAAGGAAGTCATCATGAAGTTGCTCCAGGACAAAATGAGATTGCTTTTAAATTTGATAATGCTTTAAAAACAGCTGATGCTGTTATTACTTTTAAACAAGCTATTAAAGCTATTGTTGCTAAAATGGCATATGAAGAAGGAGAAAAATATAGGGTAAGTTTCATGCCTAAACCATTCTTTGGAGAAAATGGTAGTGGAATGCACTGTCATCAAAGTTTATTTAAGGGTGATAAAAACTTATTTTCTGATGATAATAGTAAAATTGGATTATCTCAGGATGCTATGTATTTTATGGGTGGATTATTAGAACATTCAGCTGCTTTATCCGCTATTGTAGCTCCTATTGTAAATTCTTATAAAAGATTGGTTCCAGGTTATGAAGCTCCTGTTTATAAAGCGTATGGTCTTAAAAATAGGTCTGCTTTAATTAGGATTCCTGCTGCACGTGGTCAAGCTACAAGAATTGAATATAGGTGTCCTGATCCATCATGTAATCCATACTTAGCTTTCGCTGCCATGTTAGAAGCTGGATTAGATGGTATTGAAAATAAAATTGATCCTGGCGAACCTACTGAAGCTAACATATATAAAATGTCTGATGATGAACTTAAACAAAGGGGTATTGACATCATTCCTTCAAGTTTATGGGAAGCATATCATGCACTTGAAACTGATGATGTTATTAAAGGTGCTTTAGGAGAACATATTAGTGAAAAATTCTTAAAACTTAAATATGCTGAATGGGATAACTATAGAATCAGAGTATTTGGTTATGAACAAAGTAAGTATATTAATATTTAGGAATTAAGAATTCCTATTTCTTCTTATTTATAT
>JAITOM010000134.1 GCA_031289975.1 Methanobrevibacter sp.
TAAATTTATTAAAAGGATGGTGGTCAGAAGATGAATACTTCAAATATTTTTGAAGTCCTCAACCCCATACACTACTATTTGGTCTGATATCCATTGGATTAAGATTGAAAAGTATGTAAATAAGTTACAAAAGCGGATATACCTGATTTATCTACTAACTCTTGGGATGGATGGTATACCAATGGATGGGATACCATTGAAAAAATGATGATGACGCAAGAGAGTATATTGATATTACTAAAGATCATCAAAGTAAATATGGATCTTTTGAATGGAATGCATCACTTAATTCAAAACATGTGCTTAGATTTTGGATAGGTACTATAAACCGTAATGTTACACGTTCTATAAGAGTAGATGATGTTGATTATAGTAAAGGTCTTTTCGTAGCTGCATATTATGCTTGGTGGGAACAACAAAGTATCGTATATTATTATGATACTTATGGTAGAGCCCGTACCACTACTTTGAACTACGACCCTTATTATTAATTAAATTATAACTACTGGTGTTATTGAGAAGGTTCGATTCCTTCTTAGTTATATTAGGTGGGTATGTTTCTAATCCACCTTATATTTTTTAAAATATATATTTTAGAATTTGTTTTTGATTATAGTTTTGGTGATGTTACTGATGCTTATCATACTAAACAATCTAAAGGAGCATTTTTATGAATAATTTTTCATTATATAAAATATCAATATTTTCACGGTTATGTTTTTTTCTTGAACTTTAGGATTTGCATTGAATTATAATAACCCGTTCTATTATAATATGTGTTTTCACCTTTTTCTATAGTAATTGGATTTGATCCAGGACTAAGATAACCTGTTTTATCATAATATGTTTTAAAACTGTTTTGATGACTTAAATATCCTGGTTTTTAATATTATTTTTTTTTAAATATCGTTGAAAAGGTTTTAAATTTAATTTAAAATGATGGGCTGATTCTTTTAATGTACGGTTTTGATTGATATAATAATCAATAACTTTATTTAAATCTAAATTTGATTTAATTAATTTCACTTTATCATTATAATTAATTAATTTATGTAATTTTTTTATATTTAATGTAATCCCCATAACTAAATCCGAATTTATCACTATATTTTATTATTAGTTAAACCATTATCAAGAGCTAATTGTACTTCTTCTGGACTTATATTACTTATAAATATTTTATATTTCTTATGTGAGTTATCACTGGCTAATTTTTGATCTTTTTTAATTTTATTGTTTTTTAGTTGCATTCTAAATTGATCTTCACTTAAATTGAAATATTTTGCGGATTTTTTACGTGTGTGATTATCAGTAATATAATATTGAATAACATCATTTTTATCAATAGAGTTAAAATTTGTTTTCAATTTGTCAATATGGCTTGTTAAATTATATGTTTTTTTAAATTTATAATAATTTTTTAAATTTACCTTATTATTGCCCATATTTCATTGAATGCAATTTTCATGATCCATATTCTTAATATGGATTTATAATCCTTTATTCCATATTTTATGGCTTAATAATCAGATTTAAGCTTATTGGGAGGTAAATGAAAAAATAGAAACATTTATATGGTATTGGTTATTATAATATTATATGCCATGGTGGACATATTTTTTTAGCTTAAAACATATTTTATTGCAAACATTCATAATTGATAAATTTATGTGATTATATTATGAAACCGTTGAATGGTTGAGAAGTGTATTGCAAGAATTGGTGTTAAACTATATTGTTGAAAATTTATTTTTAACTTAAATAAATTTTAATTTCATGAATGATTTAAATGGAAACAAAAAATATTCTGATTGAAAATGGAACGTTAATAACTCCTATTGAAACTGGATTTATTAAAACCATTAAAAATGCTTCATTATTAATTGAAAATGATAAAATAGCTGAAATTTCTAATACTAATAAGATCTCTAAAAATGGTGTTGATGAAGTTATAGATGCTAATGAAAAAATCATCATGCCATCTATTATAAATACTCACACACATGTTTCAATGAGTTTACTTCGTGGATTAGCGGATGATTTAGAATTAAATTCTTGGTTAAATGATTATATATGGCCTATGGAAGCTAAATTAGATAATGAAATTACATACTATGGTGCATTACTATCGCATATTGAAATGATAAAGTCTGGAACAACAACATTTAATGACATGTACTTTTTTATGGAGGATGTTGCTAATGCAACAATAGATAGTGGAATTAGAGCTTGTTTATCCCATGGTATGATAGATTTTGGAGATGAAGAAAAAAGAAAGAATGAAATTAAAAAGTCATTAGAGCTACTTAAGTATTGTAAAGGAAAAGATAGGCTTAGAGGATTTTTAGGACCTCACTCTCCAATTACAGTATCTGAAGAACTTTTATTAGAGTCAAGAAAAATAGCCAATAAATATGGGGTTGGATTACATATTCATGTTAATGAGACTAAAAAAGAAGTAGATGATATTTTAAATACAAAAAATATGAGATCTTTTCAATATTTAGAGAACATTGGATTTTTAGGTGAAGATGTAATAGCAGCACATTGTGTTTGGTTATCAGATGAAGAAATTGATATTATAAAAGCTCATGATATTAAAGTTTCTTATAATCCATCAAGTAATATGAAATTATCATCTGGAATAGCACCAATACATAAATTACTTGATAAAAAAGTTTTAATATCCTTAGGTACTGATGGTTCAGCATCTAATAATAATTTAGACATGTTTGAGGAGATTAAAATAGCTTCTCTTCTTCAAAAAGTTCATACATTAAATCCTAAGGTTTTAAATGCTAATGAATCTTTTAAATTGATTACAATCAATGGTGCTAAAGCATTGGGTTTAGATAATGAAATAGGTTCCATTGAAATTGGAAAAAAAGCAGATATAATCTTAATTGATACTTTTTCTCCTAATTTAACTCCAAATACCAATTCATTAATATCTCATTTAATTTATTCTGGAAATGGATCTAATGTAGATACTACAATTTGTAATGGGGAAGTTTTGATGGAGAATAAACAACTTAAAGTTTTAAATGAAAAAGATATAATTGAAAAAGCTAATAGTATTAATCAAAAACTTAAAGTAACTATTTAATTATGGAAAAAATATAAAATTTTAAAACCTCTTTTATCAAAGCTTAATAATTTATTATAAAATATTATTGAATGTTAATAGCCTAATATTTTGATAGAAATAAATTAAGTTATAATTTTGCTTAATTCTCTTTTTTCAATAGCTGTTTTTATTTCAAGAGCTATTCTTCTTCCCATACTCATTCCTGGGCCATGTTTTAAATAGCTGTAAGAAGAACCATTCATAAAAGAGTTAGTTCCACCATCAATCCTTGCACTAATCTCAAAGACAATAACTTCAAGATCATCATTAACAAGAGTTTGCATACAAAATGGACCATTTAATCCTGGAGGAACTAATTTATTTGCTGATTTCACTAATTTATCTCCAATATCAAATACTTGAGTAAGTAAAGACTCTCTCATTACAACAGGATGATTACCAGTAATTAAATACGACGGATCAAAATTAATATCTAATTGATCTTTCGCTGGGATTCTTACAAGACCATCAATACTTGATTCATATCTACTATCCATACCCATTAATTCAACTTCATCATTTAATTGTGAATAAAAATAATGAATACAATAGTTACAACCAGCAACATACTCTTCAATATGGGTCTGTTCAACATCACTATCTTTTATCCATCCCCTTGATTTCATATTATTGATTTTACGATTGAATTCGTCATGAGAAGATGCTACAAAGTATCCTCTTCCACCTCTTGCTCCAGGAAACTTGACAATAACTGACCTATCGATATCTTTTGGGTTATCATATTTTTTAGGAATTCTAATATTTTTTTCAACTAACAACTTCCTTTCGAGATCTCTTTCAGCTTCCCATCGTAAAATCTCTCGATTTCCATACATAGGAACTATAAAATCATTTTCAATTTCATCAAGACCAGCGTAAGCAACAAATGAGCCATGTGGAATAACAATACTATTCAATGATTGTAATTTTTTTTGAATATCAGAATTCACAATATCACTAAATTTATCTATTAGGATATATTCATCAGCTGCATTAAATCGTTTGTAAGGAGTTTCCCTTCCTTTTTCACATACAACAGCTGTTTTAAAGCCTTCTTCTTTAGCACCGTTTAAAATATGTAATGATGTGTGGCTTCCAAGTGTAGCTATTGTTATTCCATCTTTATCATATCTATTTAAAACATCATTTATCTCTTCTTTTTTTAGATTACTCATAATTTTCCCCCAATTATAAATTAAAGAGAATATTATACTCAATTTTTCTTTACTTTAATATTAATAAGATAAAATATCAATGCAATGAAAAAAAACATGATAATTACAATCTTTTTTAGCAAAGAAAATATTTTTTACTATAGTGTTCTGCATAATTAATGTATTCTATTATTCATCAAAAAGTTTTTTGCAAATTATTTTTTCAAATATTAATATTTGTCTTTTAAATTTAATTTAAAGAAATAAAAATCATTTTTGATTGCAAATATTTAATTGGATTTTAAATATAATTAATATATAAATAAAGAAAAACTTCGTTTTTCTAAGTGAAATAAAAAATTTCACTAAAGAAAATCAAAGATTTGTTATCAAAGATAACTTAGGAAAATCGAAGATTTTTCGTTTCTAACTTTAAAAACTAAAAGTTTTTAAAATAAAAGAAAATAATTTTACAGAACACTATACTATAGTCATCATGGAAAAGTTCTTAAATTTTAAAATGATAATTTTTTTATTAAATTATTTAATTTCAAATATCACTTTATAAAAATTTATAATTTTAAATTTTAAATAATATAAATATATATTAATTAATACAACTAATTTTAAATTAATATTTATAAAATCTATGATTTTATAAGTCAAAAAATTTCTAATTTTTGCTATTTTTTAATAATATTTAATTTTTAAAAAAATTATTTATTAAGAACTTTATCAAAACCACTATATTTAAAAATAATGATTAAGGCTCATGCACACAACACATTGCAAAGTTTTTAATTAAGTTAAATTGAAAATAGCTATAATTATTTTAGATATATTTGCATTATTTACTAATATAATGATATTTGTATTTAATTTAATTGATTTTTATAAATTTTATCAAATTTGCCATATATTAGTGCATGAGCCATGATTAATTACAAACATTTTTACATCCTATAATTTAATAAAAAAATTATAATTCAAAATTTAAGAACTTTTCCATAATGCCTATATGTGGTAGTAGATAGAAATAATGATTTTAAATAGAAATGATGATTTTTTACCAATTTTGAATTCTTGTTGTCCAATAATAAGATGTTCTATTTTTCAAATTTTTCATAATTGTTATCCAATTTGATTTAATAATTTTTGAATTTCTATAATGACTTCTTGTCCATTTCCACCAATGAAAATATTGTTATTATTTTCATTAAATTTTAAAATCAAGTTTAAAGTTTCTTCATTTGAGTTGGATATAATAATTTCTCCTTCATAATTCAATGTTATCAATCTATTTAATGATAAATCAAAAGAATCATTTAATCCTTTAAATAAAATAATTTTTTTAGGATCATGTTTAATAATGGTGTTAAGAATATTTAAGCGATGTGTTTCTTTGCTTCTTGATGTCCCAATAAATACAATGTCTAAATCTTTGATTTCGTTTAAAATTGATTCTGTTGCATGAACATTGTCTGTTTTTCCAATGAAAACTTTAGAATTTTTTAAATTAATAAGTTTTAATCTGCCTGATATGTTATGGAAATTTTCTAAGGATTGTTTAATAATTTCATAATCAATATTTAGATATTTAGCTATTGCTATTGCAAGTCCAGCATTTAAACGATTAAATTTACCAAATAATTTTAGATTTATAGTTGATTCATCGTAATAACAAACTTTTTTTGCAATTTTTTCAACTTTGTTTTTAAATTCTTCGTTCCTATTAATAAAGACAGTTTTATTTTTAAAAAATTTTAATAATGAATCTTTATATTGGTGAATAGAACCATGAACATCCATATGATCATCACCAATGTTTGTTAAACCAATATTATTGAAATTAAAGAAGTAATCAGTAAAATTTAAGGTCATGTCACATACTTCTACAATCATTAGATCGTATTGATTTTCTTCAGCTTTTAAAATAAGATCACAGTATCCAGAAAATCCACCACCTCCATTTCCACCAACTAAAACTTTCTTCCCGCTTTTTTCTAATATTTTTTTAAGCATTAAAACAGTCGTTGTTTTGCCATTTGTTCCAGTAATCCCAATTGTGGGTAAAGATTTATGTTTTATTAGAATATCTGAAATTAATTTATTTGATTTTAATTTATTAGCTAATTTGGTTTCCCATAATCCTGGACTTATAAGAATTCCATCGGAAGATAAAATTTTATCAATATCATTAATACCCAAATCTATAGTTAATTGTTTTGATTTAAGGTTTATACCATCACTTTTTTCTTCTACATATTTTACAATATCTGAAATATCAACATCCGAGGATAAGTCAGTCCCATAAACCTCATATCCATGTTCAAGTAAAGATTTAATGGCTTTTTTCCCTTCTACACCTAAACCAACAACAGAAACTTTCATAAATAACCTCTTATAAATTAATGGATATAAATTTCACTTATTAATTTGTGAAAAACATCTGTTGATGGATGTATTTCAATAAATTCTTCATAAAAATTTTTCATATCATGTTTTATCCTCATTAAATAGGAAATATAGGCAACATCACTAACAGATGAAGGTGAAATTGCTCCAGCCCAATGAATTTCTTTAGTCTTTGGATTAAATCTAATTTTTGAAATTCCTGTATCTTTTGTTAAAACTCTCCAAAAGGTCCCTGTACCTGCTGGAGCTGGAATAATAATCTCTTTTTCATCAGAATCTCTACTTTCATTATCCTGAATAAAATCAACATTTAAATTTAAACCAAAACCTTGAGGTATCATTTTATAATCAATAAAATTAGAATATCCTGCCATATTTCTCCCAGCGATTATTCCCTCCATTCTTGCAATGGGTGTTAAGTTTACACTTCCTGTCACATCACCAGCAGCATAAACATTGTTAACACTTGTCCTCATCATTTTATCCACAATAATAGCTCCCTTATTATTAACTTCCACTAAATCTTTAGCTATTTCTGAGTTGGGGCTTCTTCCAGTAGCTAAAAAAGGAATACCAGTAAACTCACCATCTTCACAGATGACCTTATTTTTTTTAATCTCAACAATATTTTGATTTTGATAGATTTCAACATTTGATAAAAGTTTTGTTGATATAAACTCTCTTAAATCATTATCAATTTCTTTTAAAAATTTTCCCCTTACAATCATCTTAACATCACAACCAAAAGAAGAAAACAAACTTGATATTTCAGTAGCTATTGCTCCACCACCAATCACATTTAATTTTTCAGGTATTTTATCTAATTTCAAAATATCTGGACTTGATAAACTATATTCACAACCTTTAATATTTGGTATGAATGGTTTAGAACCTGTAGCTATTAATAAATTATCATATTCAAATGTTTCTCCATTAACAAGAACACTATCTTCAAAAACCTCGGCTTCTCCATGGATAATGGTGTTACCATAACTTTGATTTTCATGGGTGTGGATTTTCCTTATGATTTCCTGTGTTTTCCTTATTTTATTAACAATTTCATTGTAAAATATTTCAAAATTATCTCCTTTTATTAAACCTAAATTTTCATATCTTTTCTTGTTATCTAAAAAAATAGCTATATCCGATAAAGCACATAAAACCATACACCCTTCATTTAAACAATTTCCACCAATATAATTCTTTTCAATTAGTAAGGCTTTTTTACCTAAAATTCCAAGTTCAAGAGCCGCTAATCTCCCTGCAGGTCCTGATCCAATGATAATATTTTCAGATTTTTTTCCCATATTTTGTTTATTTAAACTATTAAGCATTTTATCACCAAGATTTAAATCAATTTATCCCTTATTTAAATCAATTTATTCTTTATTTAATCGATTTATTCTTTATTTAATCAATTTAATTCCTTATTTAATCAATTTATTAAATATAATTAAAAATTATTTTAAAACAAATTTATATTTATAAATTAAATTTTAATGATTTTCATGAATTTATATTTAAAATTAAATAATTTAAATAAGAAAATTATATTTTAATTTGAAAAACTTTCTATTTTTAAAGTTTCAAAAATTATATAAATATAAATTGCTAAATAGGTTTATAGAAACTCTCAAATAATTAATAAAAATATTTAAATTATATTAAATTCATTAATATTAAATTCAGTATAAAAATATTTAATATTATATTAAATTCAAAATTATTATATTATAAAGTTAATTATTCATTATTATTATATTAATAAAGTTAATTATTCATTAATTAAAGTTTAATAAAGTATATTTCATTAGAAAATATATTTCATTTATTTATTATATATATTACTTATTTAATAATATAATAATTATAAGATACAAGAGATTAATATTAACTAAAAATAATATTGGTTAATAAAAATATTAATTAATAACTGTAATTAATATTATTTTAATTAATAATTTGATATTTTATTAATAATTTGATATTTTATTAATAATTTGATATTTTAATTATAGTAGTTTTGATAAAGTTCTTAATAAATAATTTTTTTAAAAATAAATATTATTAAAATATATTTATTTAAAATTAGTTATATTAATTAAAATAAATTTATATTATTTAAAATTTAA